>JAPPOI010000016.1:563-2083 GCA_028818055.1 Boseongicola sp. | reverse complement strand
TTCAAACAGAACATGCACATCGCGCCCCACCATGGCATCCTGTGTGGCTTTCTGTTGATCGTTTAAAAGCGCCTGCAAACGTTGGAGCCGGTCGCTTTTTTCGTCTTCCGCGACCTCGTCACGTTCTGCCGCAGGCGTGCCCGGCCGAGATGAATACTTAAAGCTGTAGGCTTGCCCGTAGCCGACCGCTTCGATCAACGCCATCGTATCCAAAAAGTCTGCTTCGGTTTCTTCGGGGAAACCGACGATGAAGTCGCCAGACAGCAGCAGGTCTGGTCGAGCCGCGCGGATACGTTCGATCAGTTTGATGTATTGCTCTGCCGTGTGTTTGCGGTTCATCCGTTTCAGGATTTTGTCTGAGCCAGATTGCACGGGCAGATGCAGATACGGCATAAGCTTTTCGACCTCGCCATGAGCCGCAATCAATGCATCGTCCATGTCATTGGGGTGGCTGGTCGTGAATCGGATGCGATCCAAGCCGTCAACGGTCGCAAGGTCGTGGATCAAACCGGCGAGACCACCGTCGTGCCCATTATAGGCATTCACATTCTGACCGAGCAGAGTGATTTCGCGCACGCCACGTTCGACGAGATCACGCGCTTCGGTCATCACCCGTTCTGCAGGTCGGCTGACTTCAGCGCCGCGCGTGTAAGGCACAACGCAAAAGGCACAAAACTTGTCGCAACCTTCCTGAACAGTCAAAAATGCAGTGGGTCCACGCTTGGCCTTTGGGCGACCCGCGAGGTGATCAAACTTATCCTCTTCCGGGAAATCGGTGTCGAGCGCCCTGCCCCCATCACGCGTTGCGCGCTCCATCTCTGGCAAGCGGTGATAACTTTGCGGGCCAACGACAAGGTCGACCATCGGCTGTCGTGCCACGATTTCGGCGCCTTCGGCTTGTGCCACACAGCCCGCCACACCGATTTTCAGATCGGGTTTTGCCGCCTTCAAATGCTTGAAACGGCCAAGTTCGGAGTAAACCTTTTCCGCAGCCTTTTCGCGGATATGGCAGGTGTTCAGCAGAATCATATCGGCGTCGTCAGGGCTTTCAGTCTGCTCGTAGCCTTCCGAACCCAGCGTCTCGGCCATGCGTTCACTGTCGTAGACGTTCATCTGACAGCCATACGTTTTGATATAAAGCTTCTTTGACGTCGTCATGAGACGGTTTCCAACTGCAAAATCAGACGGCGTCCTACACGGCGATCCGCCGCTTGCCAAGCCTTGTGCGGTCGTGGCATCGTCGCGAAACGGTCAACGAACCAGTCGGGCAAGATGCATTTTTCGTCGTTAGAGAAGGCAGTAAGGTCGCCAAACATCACGGCAGCCAAAGGGCCCGTGGCGATCATCATTGCCGAGGACGAGGTTGAGGTGGCCACGACCATCCGGCATCACGCGTTTTCGGGATTCAAAACCATCCTGCTTGCGGCACCGCCTGACATCGATATTCCGCTGAACGCAGAGGATATGGTGACCCGGATCGACGCACCGACCCGCGAACCTGACGCGACCACGCGGATCGT
>JAPPOI010000016.1:0-553 GCA_028818055.1 Boseongicola sp. | reverse complement strand
CAACGCGCGCTGCCGACGGGAACGTGGCTCTATTACTGCTATAATGCGGAGTACCTTTTTTACCCATATGCCGAGAGCCGCAGCGTCGGTGAAATGTTGACGTTCCACACCGAGGAGCGTCGGTCGAGCATGTTGACATACGTAATCGATGTCTACGCGGGAAATCTTCACGACGCGAAAGATGCCGTGAATTTGGAAGACGCGCATCTGGACCGGTCTGGATATTATGCGCTGGCCAGGTCCAGCGCCGAAAACGGACCCAAGGAAAGGCAGCTGGACTTCTATGGTGGTCTGCGCTGGCGGTTCGAAGAGCATATCCCGGAAGCACGCAGGCGAATTGACCGGATCGCGCTTGTTCGGACGCGCGACGACATTTCCTTGCGCCCCGATCACACGTGGACGGATGAGGAACTGAACACCTATGCCTGCCCTTGGCACAACAACCTGACGGCGGCGGTGGTTTCATTCAGAACTGCTAAGGCGCTTCGGACGAACCCGTCCAGCCGATACGAGATTGATACCTTCCGCTGGTATAATTCGACCGAGTTCGAGT
>JAPPOI010000257.1 GCA_028818055.1 Boseongicola sp. | reverse complement strand
TGGCATGGCCGTGTAGTGAAGCACGATCAGGGACGGCGCAGCCTCACCAATTCTGTCGCCGAAGTTTGGTGAAGGGCGGTCCGTGATCTTCATTTCTCTATCCTCCGCGAGCGGACCTGAATGGAGACGGGTCCCAGAAGCATGCATAGCCGTCTCCGTCTGGATCAAGCCCCTTTCGGTCACGCTGTGGGCCGCCGTTGGCCAAGAAGGCCTGCTGTGCTTGGTCGTCGGTTCCGTAACTTGCGCAAACCCGTGTGAACCGCTCCACGTTTGACCGTCCAGACCTTTCGAACATTTGGGTCCCGCGCGGGTGGTTTGTTGAAAGAGCAAAGGCGACAATGTTTGGTCCAGTGTCCCCTGCGCGTTCAGGTAATGCTGTTGGCTGGACGATTTGATATTGCTCGCGATTGCGCTCCAGTCGCTCGGCATCGGACTCGATCGACTCGCGGGTTGAGACCGCGTCAAACTCTTGTTCGTCTGAGATATCCGGATTTCCTGTGTCCACAGTAGCCACTTCAACTGTTTGCGGCTCAGAAACCGCTGTTTGAGTTGGCGTAGCGTTGACCGGGCGATCCACGTTCAGGACGTTCAATGTATCCTGCGCAATGACTTGTCCTTCCGGCACTGGTGAACCGCGCATCGCTTGAAGCTCTGCGTTTCTGCGCGCTCGTTCAGCAAGATACTGATCATAATTCCCAAATCCGACACCGGTTTCAGGGTTGCTGTCAGGAATGGACGACGCACAGCCGCTCAGTACGGCTATGACCGCCACTGACGTGGTGAAACGAAAAACCATTGGTTTGCTCTGCCTCTGTTTTTTGGCAGATTACCACCATTTCTCCGGCTTGGAAATAAATCCTGCGCGATCTTCTAAAGCCTGGGCAACGTTCATCAATCCGCCCTCGTCCCATGGCTTACCGATCAGTTGCAGTCCAAGTGGAAGACCTTGTCCATCCAAGCCCGCAGGAACAGAGATGCCCGGAAGGCCAGCCAAGTTCACTGTCACGGTGAAAACGTCGTTTAGATACATTTGGACCGGATCATCAAATTCCTGACCCAGAGCGAATGCCGACGATGGAGTTGCGGGGGTCAAAATGGCATCGACACCGGCATCGAAGGCATCATCGAAGTCCTTCTTGATCAGCGCCCGGACGCGTCGTGCCCTGTTGTAGTAGGCATCATAGAACCCGGCAGAAAGAACATACGTGCCGATCATGACGCGGCGTTTCACCTCGTCTCCGAAACCTTCGGCGCGAGTTTTCTCATACATTTCCGTGATGCCATCGCCCTGGGCCAGTTTTGCCCGATGGCCATAGCGGACGCCGTCATACCGCGCGAGGTTTGATGAAGCTTCGGCTGGCGCGATCACGTAATACGCCGGAAGCGCGTACTTTGTGTGCGGAAGCGATATATCAACGATCTTGGCCCCGGCGTCCTCGAGCATCTCGCGACCCTTAGCCCAGAGCGCCTCAATCTCGTCTGGCATTCCGTCCATTCGATATTCTTTCGGAATACCAATGGTTTGCCCTTTGATGTCGCCGGTAAGCATGGCTTCAAAATCCGGAACATCAAACTCGGCAGAGGTCGAATCTTTCGGATCATGCCCCGACATAGCTTTAAGCATAATTGCGCAATCACGAACCGACTTGGCCATCGGACCAGCCTGATCCAGCGACGAGGCGAATGCGACGATGCCCCAGCGGCTTACACGACCGTATGTGGGTTTCAGGCCTGTAATGCCTGTGAACGCTGCTGGCTGGCGGATGGACCCGCCCGTGTCTGTTCCTGTCGCACCAAGACATATGTCGGCGGCCACGGCTGCCGATGAGCCCCCAGAAGAACCTCCGGGCGTCAGCGCGGTGTCATCGTCGGCCTTTCGCCACGGGTTCACGACGTTGCCGTAAACCGATGTTTCGTTTGATGACCCCATCGCAAACTCATCCATGTTGAGTTTGCCGATCATGACGGCCCCGGAATCGAACAGTTTTGTGGTGACCGTGGATTCATACTCAGGCTTGAAACCGTTCAGAATTCCACTGGCCGCTTGGCTGGCCACACCTTGGGTGCAAAACAGGTCTTTGATGCCCAGCGGAATTCCGCACATATCGGGGGCATAACCGCTCTTCAGACGGTCATCCGCCTGTTTCGCCTGCTCCATCGCAAGATCAGGAGTCGGGTGAACGACGGCATTGAGTTCCTTTGCGGCGTCAGCAGCTGATAAACAAGCGCCTGTCAGTTCGACGCTTGAGATGTCCCCGGCTCGCAGTTTGTCGCGCGCCTCGGCAATCGTGAGTTTGTTCAGATCGCTCATTCCACCACCTTCGGCACAGCAAAAAAGCCTTCACGGGCGTCGGGCGCGTTGGAAAGAACTTTGTCAGCTTGGTTTCCTTCGGTCACCACGTCCTCACGCCGCTTAAGGCGCATCGGTGTGACCGATGTCATTGGCTCGACGCCATCGACATCAACCTCGTTCAATTGCTCAACAAATCCCAAAATGCGGTTGAAGTCCTGCGCCAGTGCCGGCAGGTCTTCATCTTCCACTTTAATGCGCGCAAGCTTGGCCACGCGACGGGCAGTTTCGGTATCAATCGACATTTGGATACTCGTTTGAAGGCGTTCGGCTGCGTTTAGCGCGGCTGGCACGTATTGCCAAGACTGCCAACTTTGATTCAGAGATCAGACCTTTGTGTGTGCCGCCACCAAACTTCAATCATCCAGCCCAGCATTATGGCGTTGAGTATGTGCCAAAGGAAATGTGTGCCGCTGGGAATGCTCGAACACAGCAGCTCGTCCAGAGACCGCGCAGTCAGCGACACAGACAATATGCCCGCTCCTATCGTCAAACCATTGGCTGTTTCGGGCAGCCTGCCTCGCAGTGCAAACCCATAAGCTCCGATCATCAACGGCAAGGCCCAGTACTCAGCTGAGATATTGAAAAACGGCAAGTGTGAAGCGGCCCACGCCACCGCTGCAGAGTAAGGAAAATAAGCGATGGTCCCCAAAAAGGCCAACCATATCGGCCATTTCCAATAGTCCCGGTTTGCCAGAAAAATATACGTTAAAGAGAACAAAATGATTGGAAGGACATCCAAAACGGCGGACCAAGCCGTTGCGTGGGTGTGGAAAAGGTAAGATCCGACGCCGATGACAAATAGAACTGCGCTGAGGAATCGAGCCTCGCCATATCCGGCCGTACGTCGCCACATGAATACTGCGACCAAAATGAATGCCAAATTCGTGACCGCGTTGATCGGCTCAGACCAATACGACGGGTCAGTTCGTTCACAATAACCGTCAATTGTTCTTGTCCAATCCATGGGAATTCCTGTTATCCTGTCTTTAAGAAAATAGGGAGGAAGACATGAAAATCACGTGGCTAGGACATTCTGGATTTCGAATTGAGATCGAAGACCAGGTATTGCTCGTCGATCCGTGGTTTACAGGCAATCCCGTCTTTCCCCAGGAACAACGGGCTGAAGCGGTGGTTGGAGCAACCCACATCCTGATAAGTCACGGTCATGGCGACCATACAGGCGACGCCGTCGCTTTGTCGCAAGAAACGGGCGCACCCGTCGTCGGTATCTTTGATCTCATGAGTTTCTGGGAAGCTTCCCACGGGGTCTCGACTATCGGCTTCAACAAAGGTGGTACCGTTCAACTTGGCAATGCATCCGTCAGCATGGTTGCCGCCGCGCATTCCTCATCACTTGGCGGCGATGACGGGCCCATCTACGCCGGTGCAGAAGCTGGTTTCATGATTTCGGGCGAAGGTCATACGATCTATTTTTCGGGTGATACCGACATTATGGCCGATATGGGTTGGATGGGTGAATACTACTCGCCAGACATCGGCATCCTGTGCGCCGGCGGCCATTTCACAATGGACATGAAGGCTGCGGCTTGGGCCGCAAAAAAATTCTTTAATTTCAATACAGTAATTCCGTGTCACTACAAAACGTTCCCGCTTCTCGAGCAAAGTGCCGACGCGTTGGTTGCGGCATTGCCCGACGTCGACGTGAAAACGCCGGAAGTCATGCAGACCGTCGAGTTTTAACGGCGTTCCGCAAAGAACGATTTGAGCAAGGCCGCACATTCGCTTTCAGCGATGCCGCCATAGACTTCGGGAACGTGGTGTGACTGCGGATGATCAAATATCCGTGGTCCGGATTCAATGCCGCCAGACTTGGGGTCAGACGCCCCATAGTAGAGCCGCGCAATTCTGGCGGCAGATATCGCCGCCGCGCACATCGGGCATGGCTCCAATGTCACATAGAGATCGCAACCGCTTAAGCGTTCGGAGCCAAGCGTTTCGCAGGCTTGTCGGATTACGAGGATTTCTGCGTGTCCCGTCGGATCAAAGAGTTCGCGCGTCCGATTTCCGGCCCTTGCCAAAATTGCTCCGTCCGGCCCAACCAGCACAGCCCCTACCGGGACTTCGCCCCGTTGCGCGGCAGTATTTGCTTCCTCCAAAGCTGTCTTCATTTGGCTATTGAACGTCATGAACTCTGATTGCCGCCCCAGTCGGCTCAACGCAAGAATGTTCTTTTCAGAAGTCCTTGCGCCGGATAAGTCCGCGCCATGGCAGACAAACCAACAGAACGCATCGCTAAACATCTGGCGCGCCGCGGCGTAGCTTCTCGTCGTGAAGTCGAACGCATGATCGAGGCCGGCCGGATTTCAGTTGATGGCAAGGTGCTGGACACGCCCGCAACTTTGGTAACCGGAGACGAAGTGTTTAAAGTCGACGGCGTTGAAGTCGCAGCTGCGGACCGTCCAAGACTGTGGAGGTATTATAAACCCACGGGGCTTGTAACCAGTGCGAAAGACGAAAAAGGAAGAGAGACCGTTTTCGACAATTTGCCAGAGGGGTTGCCTCGGGTGATGAGCGTAGGACGGTTGGACCTAACGTCGGAAGGATTGCTGCTGCTTACCAACGACGGAGAAATCAAACGCCGTTTAGAACTGCCCTCGACCGGCTGGTTGAGGAAATATCGCGTTCGTATTCACGGCACGCCAAAGGATGAAGACTTTCAACCTCTGCGCGACGGCTTGACCGTTGACGGACAAAAATATCAGCCGATGGAGGTCACTCTGGACCGCCAGCAAGGACGAAATGCTTGGGCGACGGTTGGGCTTCGTGAAGGTAAGAACCGAGAAATCCGCAAAGCAATGGAGAGCATCGGTTATCCCGTGAACCGGTTGATACGTGTGTCTTACGGTCCGTTTCGCCTTGGCGAGCTGAAGCCAGGTGAACTGGAAGAAGTTCGCGGAAAGGTCGTACGCGATCAACTGGGTCTAGATAATGAAGATTCGCCAAACAAATCAGCAAAGAAACGCGTGACTCGCAGGCGTACGGGGAAATCTCGCGGATAAGTTGCAAATATGAGCAGCGCTATAGCATGCGAGCGCGGCGTCACATATGTTAACGCCGTGAACCTGAGGACTGCTCACCGGAATGATTAGGCTAATTTGGGTCGCTCTGCTATTGGCATTGGTGCTTGTACTATTTGTATGGGCAGCTGCCAGTATCGCGCGTTCATTCGCACCGGACGGGGCAGATTCAACTGAGGTCGTGGGGGACAAATTGCAGAAGATTGCATTTCTTCTATTGCTCGCGCTTATCGCCTATGCCGCAGGAACGGGCATGAGCTGATGGCGCAAAGGTATGGCGGGAAATACAGCCCGGACGCACAGCCAAGTGCGGGGGGGCACCTACCACGGCGCCGAAGCGCGTCGGCGCGCATGCGCATCTTGTTTATAGTTCCCTTCATTCTCGTGTTGTCGGCGTTCCAACAGGAGCCGCTTGGCATGGCCGTGGATTTGGCGGCCTTTGGGATCCTCGAATTAGCGGCCTGGCTAACGAGCGAGGGCATCAAAGCCCAAGACGCTTACAACGCGCGCCGCGTAGCCAAACGCCCTGCAATCCCACGAAAGATATTTGGCAGCGTTCTGATGGGCATCGGACTTGCCTTGGCGGGATACGATCCCGCTTCACCATCGCTTGTGAACCCAATCGTGTTTGCAGGACTTGGCACGATTTTGCATTTCCTTGCTTTCGGCCCGGACCCGCTGAAACACAAAGGTGTCGCAAATGGCGATACTTTTCAGACCGATCGCGTGGCCAAGGCGGTGGATGAAGCCGAGCGGCACATCTCGGCCATGAAGGACGCGATTAGAGGTGCTGGCGTTCCTGCACTGAACCGACGTGTAGATGCTTTCGCCGAGACTGCCCAAAAAATGTTTAGAGCTGTCGAAGACGATCCGCGTGATCTCACCGGTGCACGCCGGTTCTTGGGCGTTTATCTTTTGGGCGCGCGCGACGCGACGTTTCAGTTTGCAGACCTTTACTCGCGGTCCAAAAACGAAGCCGCACGAACGGATTACGAGGCCTTGTTGGATGATCTGGAAGGATCGTTCACAGCGCGCACCGAGAAAATGCTGCTCGACGACAAATCAAATTTGGATGTTGAAATTGAAGTGCTCCGCGACCGGCTGGCGCGGGAAGGCATTAAGGGATGAATGACCTGTCACCAGTCGAAATCTAGAGGGAACACAAATCATGTCAGACACCGTTCGCCAAAAGGCGGTAGAGTCGGAAGCGCTTGTGAAGGAAGTCAGCGAGTTCCAGCTCGTTGAACCCAAGAATGAAATCGTCGCCTTAGAAGCTGCTGACCCAGCGACGTCTGCCGAGATCGAAAAGCGTATCGGTGAAATTGACATGGCAGACACGAATTCGATCGTGTCTTTTGGCTCGGCCGCGCAAACAGAGCTGCAAGAAATCAGTCAATCCATGCTGGCCGACGTTCGCAACAAAGACGTTGGTCCTGCGGGTGACAGTTTGCGCGATATCGTTTCAACGATACGTGGATTTTCGGTCAGCGAACTGGATGTGCGGCGCAAGCGCTCTTGGTGGGAGCGTCTTTTGGGCCGTGCAGCACCGTTCCACAACTTCGTGGCCCGATTCGAAGACGTGCAAGGACAGATCGACAAGATCACCGACAACCTTCTTAGGCACGAACATACGCTTCTGAAGGACATCAAGTCTCTCGACCAACTCTATGATAAAACACTCAATTTCTACGATGAGCTGGCGCTGTACATTGCTGCCGGGGAAGAAAAACTTGATCGCCTGGACACCGTGGAAATTCCTGACAAGGAAAAAGCTGTCGAGACCGCTCCAGAAGAGCAAGGAGTGATGGCGGCCCAAGAGCTTCGCGATCTTCGTGCTGCACGTGACGACCTTGAACGTCGAGTGCACGACCTGAAGCTGACGCGCCAAGTCACCATGCAATCGTTGCCTTCGATCCGTTTGGTTCAGGAAAACGACAAGTCGCTGGTGACTAAGATCAACTCGACGCTTGTAAACACAGTCCCACTTTGGGAAACGCAACTGGCGCAAGCTGTCACGATCCAACGCAGTCAAGATGCTGCTGAAGCAGTTCGTGACGCAAACGACCTGACAAATGAGTTGCTCACCGCAAATGCTAAGAACCTTCGCGAAGCGAACAAGACCATTCGCGAGGAAATGGAGCGTGGAGTTTTCGATATCGACGCCGTGAAACAGGCGAATGCCGATCTTATTGCTACGATCGAGGAAAGCCTGTCGATTGCGGACGAAGGCAAAGCCAAACGCGCCGCTGCCGAGGAAGAGCTCAAAAAGATGGAAGCGGAACTTAAGGCGACTTTGGCATCTGCGAAGGCACGGAAAGACGGAATTGGCTCCAATTCCGGAGAAAGCGTGCCGTCATAAGGCAGATGCGGCAGGCGCTGATCACTCTGGGCCTGCTGCCCCTACTCGCGGCCTGTGCCGATTTTCCCGGTGCGGGCCTTGGGTCGTCGCCACCTGACGCCAGCCCGTCACCTGAACCCCGGTTCGAAGAACGTGATGCGCGGAGTTTCGAATCTGAGCAGTTCTTCCAGCGTGTCGAAGATGGGTTGGTCGTTCGCGGCCTTCTGCGAGATGACGGCGGCGGGCCGGACGCTCCTTTCACATCCGAAATGCTGGCGCGCAACTTTCTCGATTTGGCATTCAGCCAAGAGTTTTCGGATGTCGGAGGCCGCATGGTACAGCGGCCGACGGATAGCGCGCTGCATCGATGGCAAGAGCCGGTGAGATTGCAGATCTATGCCGGCCCAAGTGTTGATGCCGATCGCGCCGCCTCTGATCGACAGGAAGTGGCACGCCTTGCACTACGGCTTGAACGCGCCACATCGCACCCCGTGAATGTTGTATCACGAAATGGGAACTTTCACGTTTTGCTTCTGAACGACCAGGAACTGAGACGCTCTGGAGCATTATTGAAGGGTCTAATCCCAGGTATCTCGAGCGCCGAAACAGACTTCGTCGAAAACATGCCGCGCGAAACCTATTGCGTGGTTTTCGCGTCCGATCCGGAAAACAAATCTGTCTACAGCAGAGCGGTCGCCATAATCCGTGCAGAGTTGCCCGACCGCCTTCGAGCCTCGTGTATTCATGAGGAAATCGCCCAAGGATTGGGATTGGCCAATGATAGCGCACGCGCCAGACCTTCGATTTTCAACGACGATGATGAATATGGGCGGCTGACCACCCATGATGAATTGCTTTTGGAGATGCTTTATGATCGCCGCATCGCACCCGGCATGACCAAATCAGAAGCTGCACCAACCGTTCGGCTGATTGCCGAAACACTGACATCGCCTACCACCTAGCCGACCAAAGGAGGAAAGTATGGGTATTTTTGATTTTTTGAGTGGTGAGTTTATCGACGTCATCCATTGGACGGACGACACCCGAGACACAATGGTCTGGCGATTTGAGCGCGAAGACCACGAAATCAAGTATGGCGCCAAACTCACTGTGCGCGAGGGACAAGCAGCCGTTTTTGTTCACGAAGGACAGTTGGCCGATACGTTCATGCCGGGTCTTTATATGCTTGAGACCAACAACATGCCCATTCTCACAACGCTTCAGCATTGGGATCATGGGTTTCGGTCACCTTTCAAGTCTGAGGTGTACTTCATTGCCACCCGTCGCTTCACGGATTTGAAGTGGGGTACCAAGAATCCGATAATGATACGCGATCCAGAATTCGGCCCAACCCGTGTTCGTGCCTATGGTACGTACTCGGTCAAAGTTAGCGATCCCGGCAAGTTTCTTGTTGAAATCGTAGGAACGGATGGCGAGTTCACGATGGATGAAATCAGCTATCAAATTCGCAACATCATCGTACAAGCGTTCAGCCGGATTATCGCGTCGGCTGCGATACCAATTCTTGATATGGCAGCAAATACCGAGGAACTCGGCCGCCTTTTGGCGGGAGCCATCAGCGAAAGCATTGCTGCGTACGGGCTTGAGTTGCCCGAGTTGTACATTGAGAATATCTCGCTGCCACCTGCAGTCGAAAAAGCACTAGACGAGCGAACTTCGCGCGGATTGGTGGGATCGCTGGACGATCATCTGCGCTACAAAGCAGCCGAAGCGATGGGGCAACCATCCAGCGGCGCTGGTCAGGCCATGGGCATGGGATTAGGCGCGGCAATGGGCATGCAAATGGCTGGCCAAACGATGGGGCCTTGGGGCGCGCGTCCGGTCATTGAAGCGGCAAGCCCCCCTCCTCCGCCCGTTGAGCATGTTTGGCACATCGCCAAAGACGGGAAGACTGAAGGGCCGTTCTCGAAGGCGGAAATCGGACAAAGGGCCGATAAGGGCAGCGTTGATCGTGAAACTTGGGTTTGGACCGCTGGCCAAGACGGCTGGAAACGGGCCGAAGACACCGAACTTGCCGAACTGTTCACGGTCTCGCCACCACCACCCCCCGGTTCCTGACGCTGGACTAGGTGTAAAACATCGAAATGGTCGCGGAAGAGCACAGATTTCCCTGCGAGAACTGCGGGTCAGACCTCAGGTTTGACCCCGGTGACGAGCGCCTGATCTGTGACCATTGCGGAAACACTGAGACAATCGATCACGGGCCGT
>JAPPOI010000010.1:5113-9978 GCA_028818055.1 Boseongicola sp. | reverse complement strand
GAAATAAGCCGCGTGAAGTCGTGCACCACAAGCCCGTTCATAGAACACCATGAGTTTCTCACGCTCTTCAAAACCCCAAAGCGGTGGGGTCAGCGCGCCAACGTCCAATGCTTGCGTCGTGACGTTCAGCAGGTGGTTCAGAATTCGACCGATTTCCGAATACAAGACACGGATCAACTGGGCCCGGCGCGGAACTTCGGTACCGGTCAGCTTTTCGATGGCAAGGCACCAAGCGTGTTCCTGGTTCATCGGAGCCACGTAATCCAACCGATCAAAGTACGGCAGATTCTGAAGGTAGGTCCGGCTTTCCATCAGCTTTTCGGTGCCGCGGTGCAAAAGACCAATGTGCGGGTCGCAGCGCTCGACAATTTCACCGTCAAGTTCAAGCACCAAGCGCAAAACACCGTGGGCCGCAGGGTGTTGCGGACCGAAGTTGATGTTGAAATTCCGGATCTTTTGTTCGCCGGTCAGAGCGTCTTCAAATTTTCCGTCCATCATCTCATCCTTTCCACGTCCAGGCAGACGGCATTCTGCCAAGAACCTCGGCGGCTGCTTCGTATTGCGGCTGAAGCCACTTTTCCGCGGCATATCGTTGTTCGTCGCTCATGGCCAGCGCTTGGCCAGCATGAACAGTTGTTGGATCAATTGGCATAGCCTTGACGCCAAGAAACGAGCACAGACCTTTGTATCCATCACCGGCCGTCATGTTTTCGAAAACTTCGATAAGAAGCTTCTTTCCAGGGATCGCCCGCGTGATTTTCGTCAGCGTCGCGGCATAATCTGAACGCCGCACGATCTGGTCTTCTTCACCACTTAAGACGCGGTTGAAAATATTATTGCAGCGCCGCGCGGTGACGATTCCGTCCGGGTCTCTGCGCCCTGCCATCATGCGGATGTGGCTCCAAAGTCGTTCGACTGGATCGCGCATGAGAAAAAGGAATCTCACGTCTGGTGCCATCTGCGACATGTTGCGAAGGCGATCTTCGGACAGAAGCGCATAAGCCGGCGTCAGTTCACCGACGACTTTTGCATCACCCGCGCCCGCGTTCAGATACCGAAGGTATGCATCTTGATCTTCAGTCTTGCTTTCCAAGACGTCGAGCCATTGCGCCCGATCGGTCATTCTGGCTGCCATGTCGTCGGAAATGCGCCGTCCTTCGGCCAGCCGCGCCAACATTTGTGCATGTACGTGGCGGTGTTTGTCCAACTCCCGGTTCAAATGGCCCGTGTCGATCGCGTTGAAGTAATGCAGTTCCTTCAAGCTTCGAAAATGGCATTCGGGGTGGCTGGCCAATTGCCGATGAAGCCAGCTGGTTCCGGCCTTGGCTGCGCCTATGCAAAGGAACACAACCGTCAAGAGCCCAGCCCTTCGACGTCGTCCTTAAATGCCATGATCCACAAAAGTATCAGGGCCATGGCCGGCACAACGACCATAATGGCGAAGTATTTCGAGATCCCGAATTTGGGAAGAAGGCGCCAGAACGGAATAGCGATCATGATCGTCACAATCAGATACCAACCGACTCCGCCCATAACTTACCCTTTCGCCTCGTCGGCCTTGTTGTCTCCGGGAAGAATGTATTCCGCACCCTCCCACGGGCTCATGAAATCAAACTGTCGATATTCCTGAACAAGCGACACTGGCTCGTAGACGACGCGCTTTTGCTCTTCGTCATACCGAACTTCGGTGTAGCCCGTCGTCGGGAAGTCCTTGCGAAGCGGATAGCCCCGGAATCCATAGTCAGTCAGGATACGTCGCAGGTCGGGATGGCCTGAGAACAGGATGCCGAACATGTCGAAAATCTCGCGCTCGAACCAATTCGCACTTGGATGAACCGAAGTGATCGACGGCACTATCTCGTCCTCGCGCACAGCGACTTTCACGCGAATGCGCTGATTTCGATACATGCTGAGGAAGTGATACACGACATCGAAACGCATATCGCGCGCCGGATAGTCAACTGCGGTGATGTCGACCAAGGTCGAAAACTTGCATTGCCCGTTGGTTTTCAGGAAATCGATGAATTCAACCAAGGCGGACTGCGTGACCGTCACGTTCAGTTCGTCAAAATCAACGCTCCACTCGACGACACCGTCAGCGCGTTTGGCTTCGATGTGTTGGCCAAGTTCGTTCAAAGCTTCGGACATCAAAGCCCCCTATCGTGCAATGGTGCCGGTACGGCGGATTTTGCGCTGTAGCTGAAGGATACCGTACAGCAGAGCTTCAGCTGTCGGTGGGCACCCCGGCACATAAACGTCAACGGGCACGATGCGATCGCAACCACGGACCACGGAATAGCTGTAGTGATAGTAACCGCCACCATTTGCACATGATCCCATCGAGATCACATATCGCGGTTCAGGCATTTGGTCGTACACCTTGCGCAAGGCTGGTGCCATTTTGTTCGTCAAAGTTCCCGCGACAATCATCAGATCGGACTGGCGTGGGGAAGCACGCGGAGCCGTTCCGAACCGCTCAAGGTCGTATCGCGGCATCGAGGTGTGCATCATTTCAACCGCACAGCATGCCAATCCGAAGGTCATCCAGTGCAACGAACCTGTCCGGGCCCAGTTGATGATGTCATCGGTTGATGTAACCAGAAATCCCTTATCCTGAAGCTCTTTGTTCAGTGCCTGGGTGGCGACTTCACGATCTGGTCCAGCGGTGTTTGGGGTAGTTGCGACGCCCATGGGCAGCGTTCCCTTGCAGCTTTGGTTCCCTGCCGGCTGTTAAGTGATGAACCCCGGCGCGAATTGTCTATCCCCTGCCCGAAGCAGGGTCAACGCGGCCTCAGTTACAAACGGCAAAAATAATGTGATTTTCAAGGCGATTGGTTGGGATCACTCCCACTCCATCGCACCCTTTTTCCACTCGTACATGAAGCCAATGGTCAATACGGCCAAGAATACCATCATCGACCAGAAAGCGACGTCGCTTAAGTCGCCAAAGGCCACGGCCCATGGAAACAAGAATGCAATCTCAAGGTCAAAGATGATGAACAAGATCGAGCCCAGATAAAAGCGAACATCGAACTTCATGCGCGCATCATCGAACACGTTGAATCCACATTCATACGCAGAAAGCTTTTCAGGGTCTGGATCACGTGGTGCAACAACTGCCGCCGCAAGGATCAGCACAAGGCCGAGACCTACGGAAATTCCAAGGAAAACCAAGATAGGAAGGTATTCACTCAGCAGATTTTCCACGCGAATGGCTCCTGATTACGTAAGCTCTCGCTTTTCCTAGTTGCCGTTCCGCATGGGGTCAATGCCAGACGCAGGCTTTGCGATCACGTTTTCCAATTTGGAGGACGCTTTTCAAAAAATGCCGATGTGCCCTCATCGGCTTCGGCCGTTTGCCAGCGTTCAACCAAAGCCTCAACTGTTAGCAAGGTTTTGTCGGACTCGCTTGCCGCCTCGATATCGAAAATGAGCTTCTTCGCCGCCGCGACCGCTCCGGGCGCACAATCTAAGTATCCAACCGCTTCCGCCTCTACTTCCGCTTCCAGATCGTCCGCCGCCACAACGCGCGAAACCAGCCCCAACTCAGCCGCTTCTTGAGCGTCAAAGATACGGGACGAAAAGAATACGCGGCGCGCTTTGGCGGCTCCCATGCGCGCGACGACGTAGGGCCCGATGGTTGCGGGGATGAGACCCAATCGTGTTTCTGTAAGTCCGAACCGGGTGCCTTCAGCGGCAAAAACGATATCACAGACCGACATCAGACCGACACCGCCGCCAAAGGCATTGCCGTGAACACTGGCAATGACCGGCACTGGTAAAGCATTGAAAGATTTCAACATCTCCGCCAAATTCGTGGCTTCTTGACGGCGCTGATCATCGTCTGCCGCCATTTGGTCGCGCATCCATCCAAGGTCCCCACCTGCACAGAATGCGGGGCCTTCCGCTTTCATGATGAGAGCACGAATAGTGTCGGAAGACGCCGCTCTGGCGGCTACCTCGGCCAGCTCCTTGATCATCTCACCCGACATCGCATTTCGCTTTTCGGGGCGATTCAATGTGACGGTCGCGATGCCACGTGCATCTTCTTCAAAAAGCACCGTTTTCATTTGTGGTCTCCCCGCATGGACCGAGCCAAGATCGACGCCGTTGCCAGCGCTTCGGTGTCTAGCCCGTGGTCGTAGCCTTCCGTTGCCAGATGGTCCGACAGTGCCTCAGTCGCCACGTTGCCCGCAGCGCCGGGGGCATACGGGCATCCGCCCAAGCCAGCGACAGATGCATCAAAGATACGAAGGCCGTGATCGAGCGCGACATCCACGTTTTCAATTGCGCGACCAGCTGTGTCATGAAAGTGCCCGGCCAATTTCGATGGCTCAGCCACGCCAAGCACCGATGAAAGCATCGCATAAGTGGTTTCCGGAGTGGCCTTGCCCAGAGTGTCGCCAAGCGACACTTCAAAACACCCAATTCTGAACAAATCGTCGGTCACCTTGGCAACCTGGTCGGGCGCCACGGTGCCGTCGTAAGGGCAATCGGTGACACAGGAGATATATCCGCGAACCGTTATACCCGCCTCGCCAGCACGCTCCATGACAGGTTTAAATCGTTCAATACTTTCGGCAATCGAGGCATTGATGTTGGCCCGGCTGAATCCTTCTGAGGCCGAGGCGAAAACCGCAACTTCGTCCACTTGAGAGGCGATAGCATCTTCAAGGCCGCGCAAATTCGGCGTCAATGCCGTGTACGATACGCCTTCGACGCGGTCGATGCCGGCCATGACGTCGCGAGATCCTGCCATCTGCGGAACCCATTTCGGGGATACAAAAGACGCTGCCTCGATCCTTCGGAAGCCTACCTTGGACAAAGCGTTGATCAGCGAAACCTTTTCTTCGACAGGTATGGGA
>JAPPOI010000010.1:347-5103 GCA_028818055.1 Boseongicola sp. | reverse complement strand
TATTTCAACAAAATCCGCCACCGATCATTCCTCTTCCAACCGGATCATAACGTCTCCGGCAGATATCTGGTCGCCTTCGGCCACGGAAACCTCCGCAACCTGCCCAGCGCGACTGGCGGTCAGCCGATGCTCCATCTTCATGGCCTCAAGAATGGCAAGAACGGTTCCGGGTTCAACTGTGTCACCCACGGCCACAGATACCGCCGTCACTTTGCCCGGCATGGGCGCAACTGTAACGTCATCACTCTGAACGCCGCCATCACGATCCAACGGATCGGCAATGACCACCCGGCCTCCTCCACCGCCGAAGACCGCGACTCCGGTTTTTGTTCGCATCGAACGATGTCGCCGACCGGAAACAGCGTCGCTCCAAAACCCATCCGTATATCGAAGCTTCACCTCTGCACCGCCAACACGCACTATCGCGCCAGCAACGGTTGGCTCCACAATCAACGAGTGTTCACCGGTGCGCACACGGCGTTGTAGCGGTGCCCAAAGCGCGAAACCCTGCATGCTTCCTGCGGTAATACCGAGAAAGGTCACTGCAGCGACCGCAAGTGCGACCTCGTCCAAATCCGGTTCAACCAAGAGAGCTTCGCCGGCCCGCGCGATCACACCAGTATCGACGTCACCACTTTGGAAGGCATCCAAAGCTACCAACCGACCAAGGAATGAGATGTTGGTCACCGTTCCCGCGATTTCCGTGGCCTCAAGTGCGGATGCCATTTTGGACAGCGCATCACCACGATCCTGGCCGTGAACAGTCAACTTCGCGATCATCGGATCGTAGTGTGGGGTGATTGCATCTCCGGCCCTGACGCCGGTGTCGATACGTGCATTGGGCGGAAACGTCAGATGTTCCAATTGACCCGTTGCCGGCAGAAAACCGATAGACGCGTCCTCGGCGTAAATTCTGGCCTCCATGGCATGCCCAGAAATCGAGAGCTCTTCTTGTTTCGCCGGAAGAGGTTCGCCCAGCGCGACACGCAATTGCCACTCGACAAGATCGACGCCGGTGATCTCTTCAGTCACAGGGTGCTCGACCTGAAGGCGCGTGTTCATCTCCATGAACCAAAATCGGTCCGGTCGAAGTCCTTCCGATGCGTCTACGATGAATTCGACGGTGCCTGCGCCTTTGTAGGCAACGGCCTTCGCAGCTTGCACGGCTGCAGCGCCCATCGCGGCGCGCATCTCGTCCGTCATGCCCGGAGCAGGTGCTTCCTCGATCACCTTCTGATGTCGACGCTGAAGTGAGCAATCACGCTCAAACAGGTGAACTGCGTCAGCACCATCACCGAAGATTTGCACTTCGATGTGGCGAGGCTTCTGAACAAGCTTTTCGATCAGGACGCGGTCATTTCCGAACGCCCCACGCGCCTCGGCCTTGGCAGCGTCCAAACCAGGGACGAAGTCCTTGGCATCTTCGACGATGCGCATACCCTTGCCGCCACCGCCCGCGACAGCCTTGATTAGGACCGGATACCCAATGTCTTCGGCAGCTTTTGCCAAGACCTCGGGCGTTTGATCCTCGCCATGATATCCGGGAACGACTGGCACACCGGCATCTTGCATAAGACGCTTGGCTTCGTCTTTTAGCCCCATCGACCGAATGGCATGCGCAGAAGGACCGACGAATATCAGACCGGCTGCCTCCACGGCTTCGACGAAGTCCGGGTTTTCCGACAGAAAGCCATAGCCTGGGTGAATCAAGCCGGCGCCAGTTCTCCGGGCAGCGTCCAGAACAGCATCAATATTGAGATAGCTTTCGCCCGGTGAAGCACCGCCGATCAGCACAGCCTCGTCAGCCATAGCCACATGGCGGGCATCGGCATCAACATCCGAATGCACGGCAACCGTGACGATTCCCATACGACTGGCCGTTTCCATGATGCGGCAGGCAATCTCGCCACGATTAGCGATGAGTAGCTTCCGAACAGTCATCCACACCATCCTTCACGCGAACCGCCATCGTAAGACCGGGCGTAACCGGTTCGAACCATGAGACGGGCCACATCGACACCATTCAATTCGAGTACGGCAAGGCGCCGATCATACCGGTCGAAGGTCTGCCAGCCGATCGACAGTTTTTCATTCGTCGCGAGCATCCAGCGAAGGTGCCACTCGGCGGCGACCGCTTTCACCAACTCGGTCGCACAGAGTGGGCTGAATTTCTCTGGTGTGTCGTATCCTACGACCCGCACGCGTTCTAATCGCATGATCGGGCACCAGATCGTGACCGTGTCACCATCAACTACACGGGCGACTCGGCACCCGTCGGCATCCTTAGCACCGATGCCAAGGTTCACGCCGTCCGCGGCAATGGGCGTTACAAAGAAGAGGACGCCCACAATAAACAACCACTTCAGATAGAACCTCGGATTGAAAATTCCGAACCCGGACCGGCGACCGCCCGCAGGCGGCGCCCCCAACGACCATTTCGGTCGGCGCCTTCGCGTCTGATCCAATGGAACGACCTTTGGGCGTCTCATGCCGGGATACTCCTCAACGCGCGCATCGGCCAGTTTACATCCTGAACACGCCAAAGCGCGTGTCGTCGATCGGTGCGTTCAGCGCGGCTTTCAGGCTAAGGATCAATACCTCACGTGATTTGCGCGGATCGATGACGCCATCGTCCCAAAGTCGCGCGCTTGCATAAAGCGGATGCGACTGCTGCTCGAACATTTCGATTGTCGGGGCTTTGAACGCTGCTTCCTCGTCTTCAGACCACGTACCGCCTTTGCGCTCGATCGCATCGCGCTTGACTGTTGCCAGTACACCCGCGGCCTGTTCGCCCCCCATGACCGAAATTCGGCTGTTGGGCCACGTCCACACAAATCGCGGATCATAGGCGCGCCCGGCCATTCCATAGTTACCGGCACCGAACGATCCACCAACAATCATTGTGATTTTCGGAACCGACGTGGTTGCGACAGCCGTCACCATCTTGGCACCCGCCCGCGCAATGCCTGCATTTTCATAGGCCTTACCGACCATGAAACCGGTGATGTTCTGAAGGAACACCAGCGGTGTCTTCCGTTGCGAACAAAGTTCGATGAAGTGAGCGCCTTTTTCGGCAGAATCCGGGAACAAGACGCCGTTATTTGCGACAATGCCCACCGGGCAGCCGCCGATGTGCGCAAATCCGGTGACGAGAGTTTCGCCATAACGCGCCTTGAACGCATCAAAACGCGAACCGTCAACCAGACGGGCAATGACTTCGTGAATGTCATAGGGCGTGCGCAGATCATTTGGGACGACACCCAACAATTCGTTGGGGTCGTACGCCGGGTCTTCCGGCGTTTCCAAGACCACAGTTTCAGGGCGCCTACGATTCAGGTGGGACACAGCGCGACGCGCCAAGGCCAAGGCGTGCTCATCATCCTCGGCCAGATAATCTGCAACACCAGAAAGGCGCGTGTGCACATCACCTCCGCCAAGCTCCTCGGCCGTCACGACCTCGCCCGTAGCTGCTTTGACCAAGGGCGGGCCCGCCAGAAAGATTGTGCCCTGTTCTTTCACAATGATCGACACGTCGCTCATCGCCGGAACATAGGCACCGCCAGCGGTGCACGATCCCATGACGACTGCGATTTGCGGGATGCCAGCCGCGCTCATCTGCGCTTGATTGAAGAAAATCCGCCCGAAATGATCTCGATCCGGGAAAACCTCATCCTGATTTGGCAGGTTGGCGCCTCCGGAATCCACAAGATACAAGCAAGGCAAGTGGCATGCCGCTGCAATTTCCTGTGCCCGCAGATGCTTCTTAACGCTCATCGGATAATACGTACCACCCTTCACGGTGGCATCATTTGCCACAACCATGACGTCGTGGCCTTCGACGCGCCCGATGCCTGCGATCATCCCGGCAGAGGGTGCCGCATCATTGTAAAGTCCGTAAGCGGCGGTTGCGCCGATTTCCAGAAACGGGCTGCCCGGATCAAGAAGGCTAGCCACACGTTCGCGGGGCAGCATTTTGCCACGGCCCACGTGTCGAGCCCGGGCGGCTTCGCCGCCTCCTGCATGTGCGAGGTCCGCCGCCTGCTGAACGGTTTCCAAAGCGGAAGAGTTCGCCGCTTCGTTCGCGCGGAAATCATCCGAGCCGGTCGTTATCTTGGATGTCAGCTTCATTGGGTGTCAGATACCCGGCGTTCTAACGACAGTGCCTGGCGGCCAGTGATTTGCATCAAGCACGCCGCATTTGCTGGTCCACCGCCAGTGCCACCGCCCCAAGTTGAATATTCGTATGCGCAAGCAGCATCGCGCCATGGGATCCACGCGCGCTGCATATCTCGCAGCGCCGCCGCCGTGTCCGGGACATTGGCATTGATGTCGGCCATCTCTTCCATCAGCGCCTTCTCAGTTGCCATCAGGGACTGATAAGCGGCGTTCAGGCGCGCGTCCCAGAAATCCAATTCTCGCGAAAGGCAAAACCCCATGCCGACAGTTGTGCTGCCATTTCGCGTGTCTATGCAGATGTCGGCCGACGCACCGATGCAAGCCTCAAGCGCGGCCTGATCTTCACCTTCTTCAAGACAGGCTTCTGTTGCGTCGGGGGTCCAGGTCAAATCCTGGGCAGCAGCCGAGGATGCTGCGAAGATTCCGAAGATCAGATGCTTAATCACTTACCTTCACCAAGTTGTTCGGCCGTTCCGTCAACCAGTTGCTCGTTCACCGCCAGCCACCGTTCGCGGTAGGCAAAACGGGCCGCACCTGCAACGTCGTTCAAGAATGCGGCGTTGACACCAGCACCAACCGC
>JAPPOI010000010.1:0-337 GCA_028818055.1 Boseongicola sp. | reverse complement strand
CGGGGCGATCTGTGCCACTTTCCGTGTCGAAAGGTTTACACCCAACGTGGCCGCAACCCGTCGTGTTGCAGCAAGCGTTCCGCTTGTCTGTCCGGTCAGCGTAACAATTTTCCGCCACTCTTCAGGAGCCATTTCAGCACGCTCTTTGGATAACCGCTCCAGCGCCGCCGACTTCTCTTTCGGGCTGTTGGAACCGGCGAGCTGCAAAATATCGAGGATGTAAACGCGCTCAGCCTCGGAATCAGCGCCAAAGCCATATGACAAACCGACCAGGCGCACCGTCCGCAAAGCCAATGTCATCGTCTCGGGCACATCTAACGCCAAGCACACCGCGCCG
>JAPPOI010000125.1:1954-10034 GCA_028818055.1 Boseongicola sp. | reverse complement strand
CAACTCCCAATCGCAACCAGCAAATGGGGCGTCTATCGACCGGATATCGGAGCTGAGAGCGGCCAGCTGGTCGATTTGTATAGGGTGTTCCGAATTCCAAGCGTCAACGGACGCCTTGGCCTTCGCATAGAGCTTCCGGAACATCTCAATCTCGTTCGCAGACGCTGTTTCAAGCGACCGTATGCGCGAAATTGCCTCTTCTCGCGCCATGATCCAGTTGTTGAACAGTATCGGGTGATTGACCAAAAACGGCGCCATGCCCAAGCCGGTTGAGTTTCCAATTCCCAATTGGCGCGCCATACTTGGATCAAGGCTGATCGCGGCATCACCGCCGCGCGCATGTGCCATATGTTCGACCAGATCACGAACAAACGTCCGGATCAGAAACACTGTTAGCATTTCGGCCTGAAACGGCGCCTGCATTTCGTTCCGGTCAGCTATGATATCACGATCCGCGGCACCGAATTTGCCCGATCCGTAAACAGCTGTTGTTCGCATCAAGTAGCCGACGTCACGGATCATTTCCATGTCAGGTTGCACGCCAGCCGCCAGTCTTTCGACCACATGCTCCCAAAGCCTCACCGATCGGTTTGCCCGCGATAACGTGAGTTCAGTTTCGCTGACGCGCCCTGCTTCTTGTTTTGGAACGTTTTTCGACAGCCGTTCGATATCGTCTTCTGTCGGTTCACCATCAAACAAAGCAAACGTGGCATCCCACGCTTCTGCGATGACCCGATCTGATCGCTTTTCGGGGGGAAGGTCGTGGGCAAATGCCACAAGCGAATACTGGCGGTCCGGGGTATGCACCGTGTAGATTGCATGTCCGACGCCGGTCGCATCGATGTCGAATTGTGTACGAGTAAACTTCCAAGCCTCGCGTGCCATGCGACGGGTCAGGATACGCATGAAACTTAAGCGCGATTGATGCAATGATCCTAGTCGCGCTAGTCGCATAACCTGTTCCGGTGGCCTGCGTTTTATGGGAGTTTGGTCAGCCATCCTTCAACGGTCCGAAGTTATCACGGAAAAAGCGATACCAATTTCCGCCCATGACCTTTGCGACGTCTTCGTCGTTCATCCCCACTTTTCGCAGTCCAGCTTCGATGTTGCCGAAGTCTCGGTTGTCCTGAAACCAGGATGGCATAGGTGGAAATCCAGGCGCTGCTGCAGAGCCTTCGCCGTAGTCGATTTCCTTACTCCAGCGACCGACCCGCATCCATTCCACTACGCTATCCGGTTGGTCTTGGCACAGATCAGAGCCAATGCCGAGATGATCGATACCATAAGTGTCTGCTGTGCGTGCAATTGCCTCGCAAAACGACTGTAGGGTGCAATCAGAGCCATCTTTCAAATGATGCGGATACAGCGAGAACCCAAGCATCCCGCCATTTTCAGTTACAGCGCGAATGACGTCAGACCTCTTGTTGCGTCGGGCCGGGTGCCATTCGTGTGGGTTGGCGTGGGTGATCGCAATTGGCCGTTCGGAAATCTCGGCCGCCTCGATTGTCGATCGGTCTGCCGAATGGCTCATATCAACCACAAGGCCAACGCGATTCATCTCTTTTATAACCTGACGGCCCATCCGGGTGATGCCGGGGTCTTCATCTTCGTAACACCCCGTCGCAAGAAGCGACTGGTTGTTATAGGTCAGCTGCATAAATCTGGCACCCAACGTGTGCACGATTTCGACCAGACCGATGTCATCTTCAATCGGACTTGGGTTCTGGAAACCGAAGAAAATCGCGGTTCGACCTGTGGCGCGTGCTGTGTCGATATCTGAGGCGGTTGTGCCCTTCATTATCAGGTGCGGGAACTGCTCGAACCATCTGTTCCACGCCTCAAAGTTCAGAACGGTTTCGCGAAAATTCTCGTGATAGGAAATCGTAACGTGGACGGCGTCGACGCCACCTTCGCGCATTTGTCGAAAAATCTTTTCCGACCAATTTGCATATTGCAGACCATCGATGCGCATAAAAGCTCCACGTACTTCGCGATTTGCTGGAGGAGGTCACAGCAATCGCCATCCGTCAAATGATTAATCGTCGCGCCAGATATCGATGGTGCCTCTTGCAATAGGCTTAGTCTGTCAGGCAATGAGCGACGGAAGACACATAGGGATCATTTATGGCGCGGGTGGCCGGACATTTCGGGGAGTGGCTACAAGGACGACTGGGGCCTGACGGTCCTGTTGTGCTTGTGACCTTGCCCTGCCCGCGCCTCTCAGTTTCGGTGGTTGAAGGCGGGCCTGTGAACATTCCGCACTCCAACGCGGCACTTCAGCGCTTTTTCGATGACCTTGAGATTTCTGCGCCTGATCTGCAAGGGTTTGGCTTGGCGTTGGACATGCAATTGGGAAGCGGCTGCGGTGCGTCGACCGCTTCGCTTCTGGCGCTTGCGAAATGGGCGGGTGCTGTGGCGTCGGCTGACAGGCTAGCTCGCGCCTGTGTAGCAGCAGAAGGTGCCAGCGACCCGTTGATGTTCGACACACCGGAAAATCTACTTTGGGCGTCGCGTAAGGGCGAAATTGTAGATAGACTACCTTCGCTTCCGGACTACGAAATTATAGGTGGATTTTGGGGTGCTCCGACGCAGACTGACCCAGGTTCGGATGCTTTTCCCGATATCGAAGATCTTGTCGCGGCTTGGAAGCAGGCGAAGTCGCTTGAAGAGCACGCTGTTTTGGCATCGCAATCAGCGTCCCGGCTTGATGCCGCCACGCGCAACCCACCTCCAATCTCTGATATATGCAGACGCTTGGGTGCGGTCGGACATATTCGCGCCCACACCGGCAACGCGAGAGGGTTCGTGTTTCATCCAGGCTCTGTTCCGGACAATTGGAATGAAACCCTTATCGACGCTGGCTTTTCCGATCCTTTGAGGTTCGCGAGGGCGAAGGCATGAGTTTCGCGGGTATGATGTTGGTCGCGTTTTTGATCGACGCGGCAGTGGGTTGGCCCGATGCATTGTTTCGGCGCATTGGTCATCCAGTCACTTGGATCGGTCGAGTGATCTCGTTCTGCGATGAAACGTTGAATTCCGGATCACCCGCCGAACGGCTCAGAAAAGGATTGGTAACCATAGCTGTTGTGCTTGTGCCAGTTGTCTTGATTTCGCAGGCTGTACAGCTGCTCCTGCCGGACTCGGTGTTCGGCATGATCATTGGCGGTTTTCTCGCGTGGCCATTTATCGCGCGACGTTCGATGGAAGAGCATGTCTCCGCCGTCGCCCGACCTTTGCAGGATGACGATCTGGAAAGTGCGCGTCGAGAGGTTGCCAAGATCGTCGGGCGTGACCCGAATTTGCTTGATGAAGCCGGGGTCGCACGGGCTGCTACAGAAAGCCTGGCTGAAAACACCTCGGACGGCATCATCGCTCCGTTGTTTTTCGGTGTATTGGCCGGGCTTCCTGGGATTGCCGCTTACAAGGCAATCAATACGATGGACTCGATGATTGGGCACAAATCAGATCGGTATCTTCACTTCGGGCGGGTCGCCGCCCGTCTGGATGACGTTGTGAACTGGATACCGGCTCGGCTAACTGGCCTGCTTTTCGCGGTTGCTTCGGGACCACGCGCCCGAAAAGCAATTTCTGTCATCCTGCAAGACGCTCACAAACACCGGTCACCGAACGCAGGATGGCCGGAAGCGGCGATGGCAGGCGCTTTGGGAATTCGGCTGTCCGGCCCTCGTCGGTACGCCGAAGGTTTCGTGGACGAGCCTTGGTTGAACAAAGATGCAATGGACCCGGGACCCGATGAGCTCAACGGCGCGCTTTCACTGTTTCGAACGGCGATGATTTGCACGGCGGTCATCCTGGCCGTTTTGACCGCGTGGAGTTTGATCCGATGACTAAGCCGGGAAAACAACGCGACCACGGCGGCAACCTGGGCGCCGCAATTCATCGGTTCGGCGGATCACGCGAAGATTGGATAGACCTTTCAACCGGAATTAACCCGGACCCCTACCCGCTTCCTGACATTTCGCATGAAGCTTGGGCAAGACTTCCGGATCACGATGCGATGGAGCGCCTGCGGCACGCAGCCAAAGTCACCTATACCACCGAAGCCGACGTCGTACCTTTTGGCGGCGCACAAGGCGCAATCCAAGCCATTCCGCACATTTTGCCCAAGGGGCGCGCCAAAGTCGTTGCTCCGACCTACAACGAACACGCGGGCAGCCTTCAAAGTGCAGGATGGGATGTTGAAGACGTCGTTCGTCTTTCAGAACTTGAAGGCGCTGACGTGGGAGTCGTTGTGAACCCGAACAATCCCGATGGGCGCCATTGGACAATGGACGAGATAGCGGCCGCATCAGACAAAGTCGGCGTTTTGGTCGTTGACGAAAGCTTTGCCGATCCCGCCCCCCATGTGTCGTTTGCTTCAGAGCTTGGCGACTATCCAAATGTCATCATTCTGCGGTCGTTTGGAAAGTTCTATGGATTAGCCGGTGTCCGCCTGGGCTTCGCGCTGGCATCCAGTGAACTGGCTACGTCGCTGAAAACCATGGCCGGCCCGTGGCCCATATCGGGACCGGCGATCGAGATTGCATGTGCTGCGTTAGGCGACATCGAATGGAAGCGGGAAACCACTACAAGATTGGCGCAAAAGTCTGAGCGACTGGACGGCCTCGCAAATTCCGCTGGGTGGAATTTGGTCGGCGGTACCACATTATTTCGCACCTATGACACTGCGGATGCAGTGGCCGCACAAACCATTCTTGCAGAGCATCAGATTTGGACAAGAATCTTTCCGTATTCTGAACGCTGGATCCGGCTGGGGTTGCCCGAGGCAGAGGACAGCTGGGTGCGTCTTGAACGCGCGCTGTTCAAGCTAAGTTAGCATTTGCGGATCAGATAGGTGTCCATGATCCAACCGTGAGCGTTGCGTGCGTTTTCTCGTGTGGCAACGATGTCTTCAGCGACCTCTCCCAAGGGCCCCTCGATAAGAACTTGGTCGTCCATTCCCAAAAAGCCGCCCCACCAAATGTGAAGCCCGGTTGGGTCCAGCGACCGAAAGCTGCATTCGCCATCCAACATGACGACCACAGTTTCTGCGTCCTCAGGCCAGCCGTGATCGCGAAGACGCCGACCTGTTGTCACGACAACCGCACCATTCACAGTGTTGAATGGGATGGCGTGGGCTGACGTCAAAGCTTGAAGAGCCGTAACGCCCGGAAAAACCTTGGTATTCGGCTTTGGTGAAAGCCGGTCAGCGATGCGTAGCGTGCTGTCGTAAAGACCCGGGTCGCCCCAAACGAGCAATGCGACCGGTCCATCGCCAGAGGCATCTTCAAGCGCTGATTGCCAACGATCTGCGATCTCGTCGTGCCAGCGTTCTACCCGTTCGGCATAGGGCAATTGTGGGTCGCGTTCTGGCATGTCGAAATGAATGACTTCAGCCGATGCGCCAGCCTGTTCAAGGATGGTCATGCGCAGATCTGCAAGATCGTCTTTGCCAGTTCCTTTCCTCGGAATAAGCACCGTACGCGCCTCGCGTAACGCGTCTTGCGCTTCAAGCGTGATATGCTTGAGCGAACCGGTACCAATACCGATCAGCCACAGATCTTGGATCATCTCAAAACCCAGACACAAAAAGACCCGGAACGTTTTGAGCGCACCGGGTCGATTACCGTGAGATTAGGCTTCAGCGTAAACGCGACGCTCAAGCAATCCGCCAAGCGCAGTGTGCTTCGCTGCCTTGGCAGTTGCCAAGGCGGCCAGATCGGCAATTGGCTCGATCAAGATAACGACGCTGTAAGCGGCTGCGAATGTCCAAACCATTGTGAACGTTTCCGCTGTGAACCCCTGGCCGTAGAACGCCCAGAATGCCACCCACGACACAATGCCACCCTGGTAAAGGGCTGACAATTTCGCGACGTCAGAATAGGCCAAGTCCACATATGCTTTGTCATGCGGGATAAGCCGCGACGCGATCGCTTGGATTGCCAGAAGCGGCACCAACAATGTGGTTACGTTTACGAAAAACATCGGAAGATCCGTTGGTGCGAAGAATGTGCCCTGAAGAAGAAGGCCTGCTGCAAGTCCAAATGCAGCGGGTGCTGCTCCCAATAGCAGGAACAGTGTCGTACCAAGGATGAAGTGCACTTCCGAAATACCAACAGGGAAAGTCGGTAGAATCTCGAAAAAGATAAACGTGCCAATCGCAGCCAGGCCTGTGCGAGCAGCAAAAGACATAACGTTGCTCTTTTTAAGATCAGCCGCGGCCAACTTGGCCGAATAACCAAATGCGCCTGCAGCAGTGGCGACTGCGAGAGTCATTTTGGCGCCATCAACAACACCGGGTTCGATATGCATGGGTGTCCTTTCTCGTGCTGCCCCTCCGGCAGCGTTGTGGTCGCGTGTTCGCGACGATTGCCTTACCGCTGGCAGGTCTCCTGACTTGCGGGTCTCTGCGTCTTCGGCCTTCCCAACCCGGTTTTCGGGTCAGTGGTCTTCCTAAACGCTCGCCGCTTACAGTTGCGGGGGCAGTCCGGGCCTTTCACCCGGTTCCCTTTTAGTCGGTTTCCCGACACCTGCGGTGAGGGAAGAATAACAGAGAGGTGGCCTACAACAATGCAAGAATTCGCCATTTGGCGGACCAATTGCGAAGACCTAGCGAATTCAAAGCTCAGCAAGCGGGCCGTAAAGGATCAAGGCAGGCTTTTTGCCGACCTCGCCGATCAATTGTTTGGCCAATTCCGAAACCGTTGCCCGCGTAACGGCCTGTTCTGGGGTGCCAACCGATTCCGCAAGAATAGCGGGTGTGTCTTGTGGCAATCCACGGGCGGTCAGCTCCTCAAGCAGTGCCGGGAAGGTCCGCTTCCCCATGAAAACGACTGTGCAAGCACGCGGGTCCGCCAGCGCAGAAAGGTCCACATCATCGGGCAATTGGCCGCTGGCGTCATGACCAGTGACGAATTGAACACGTCGCGCTGTCATCCGACGCGTCAACGGAATGCCACAAACCGCAGCGGCAGCAATGGCCGACGGAACGCCCGGAATGATCTCGTATTCAATGCCCGCTTCTTTCAAAGCGACAAGTTCTTCTTCGAGCCGGCCAAACAGGCCACTGTCGCCTGACTTCAGCCGCACGATGCGCCCGCCCTCCTTGGCGTAATCAACCAGCAACCGACTCACGTGGTGCTGACGCGGCGACGGGCGACCTGCCCGTTTTCCAACGCCGATCAGGTCTGCGCCATCTCGCGCAAATTCCAGTATTGGCCCCGACGAAAGATCGTCGAACAGAACGGCGTCGGCCCGCTTCAGCCGATCAACGGCTTTAAGCGTCAGGAGTTCGGGGTCACCTGGACCGCTGCCAACGAAGCTGACGAACCCGGTCATTTCTGTTCCGCCGTTATGAGATGGAAGAATGTTCCGGTGACGTGCCCGCGTTTTGAACCTGTTTCAACCACCGGGTTCCCATCGGCATCAAACACATCCGCCAACGGCTCATCCGGTTGGCCAAGTATCGTGGTGTAGTGAAACTCGTGCCCGCGAAGTGCCGCTCCAGCGTCAAACCCAGGCATCGATCTTTTTAGTACGATACGCCGGTAGCCCAAGTGGAACTTGCGCTTTTCAAACGACGTCTCCAACCCAAGAAGCCCCGCCATTTCATGGCGTTCGCCGTCTTTGTCGGTTAGTGCGGACCCAAGCATCATGTAGCCACCGCATTCGCCGTGGATGGGTTTTTCGCTGGCATGGCTACGAAGTCCATCCAGAAAATTTGATGCTGCCGACAGCTTTCCTGCGTGGAGTTCAGGGTAGCCGCCGGGCAACCAGACAAGGTCTGCAGATGGATCCGGTGCCTCGTCGGCTAAGGGCGAGAACGGCAAGATTTCGGCCCCCGCGTCGTGCCAACCCTTTAGCAGATGCGGATACGTGAACGAAAAAGCGGCGTCTCTCGCCAAAGCAATCCGCTGCGCCGGAGGGCTTGGCCAGCTTCCACCCGACCCGGATTCAGCAGATTTCGCAGCTTCGCGAATAGCTTTTAAGTCCACGTGTTCGCGAAGGAAATCGGCATATCCGACAATCGCTTGCTCGAGATCGGGGTGCTCGACGGCCTGAATTAGTCCAAGATGGCGCA
>JAPPOI010000125.1:0-1944 GCA_028818055.1 Boseongicola sp. | reverse complement strand
GCCTCGTCTCGGCAACACACCAAGGACTGGGATGTCGACCGCTTCCATTCCACGACGAATTAATCGCTCGTGCCGAGGGCTGGCCACCCGGTTCAGGATAACCCCGGCAAATGGCAGATCGGGATGATACGATTTGAAACCCAGTGCTGTAGCGGCCGCTGACTGCGCCTGCCCGCCTGCATCCAAAACCAACACGACGGGCCATCCCATAAGCTGGGCGGTCTCAGCGCTTGATCCGAAACCAGATTGACCACGTGTCGCTACGCCATCGAACAGTCCCATCGATCCTTCGGCGATGCAGATGTCCGCACCGGCAGCTTCCGTGGCAATCCCGGAAAGCAGATCATCATCCATTGCCCAGGTGTCGATGTTGTACGAAGGTCGTCCGCTTGCTGCATGGTGAAACGCCGGATCGATATAATCGGGTCCGGACTTAAAAGGCTGCACTGACAAGCCGTCGTCTTTCAACGCGCGCAAAAGCCCCAGCATGACGGTTGTTTTTCCCGTGCCCGAAGCCGGCGCGGAAACCAGTACCCCTGGCGGCATATTAGTCATCGCCGTGGCTCCATTCGCTCCAGGGACTGTCGGCAGTTTGCGGGCGGTACCGTCGATCGTAATCAGCTGCGTATAGACGACTTTCACCAAAATCCGCTTGCGCCAGCGCGCGTCCGACAAGGATCAACGCTGTTCGTGTGACCTCTGGCGGTGTGTCTTCGACCACCGTCGCCAAAGTTGAATGGATGATCCGCTCATCCGGCCAACTTGCTCGATACACAACGGCCACCGGGCAGTCTTCACCGTAGTTCGGAGCCATTTCCTCAACCGATCGCGCAAGATTTCCAATCGACAGGTGCAAGGCCAAGGTTGCGCCTGTGGCGCCAAAGTTGGCCAGAGTTTCGCCGTCTGGCATCGACGTCGCCCTCCCCGGGGTCCGTGTGAGGATGACCGATTGGGCGACTCCCGGTAGGGTCAACTCAGCCCCAAGTGATGCTGCGGCGGCAGAGAACGAAGGCACACCAGGGGTCACAGAGTACGGGATGTCGAGCGCTTTCAGGCGCCGTATCTGCTCGCCCATAGCGGACCAGACCGACAAATCGCCGGAATGCAGACGCGCGACGTCCTGACCGGCCTTAGTCGCGGCTTCGCATTCGGCAATGATCGCATCTAAATCCATCGGAGCTGTATTCACGATACGCGCACCTTCAGGGCAGTGCCCCAACACCGCTTCCGGTACCAACGAGCCAGCATAGAGACATACCGGGCACGACGCGATGATGTCTCGACCGCGCAGCGTAAGAAGATCGGGCGCACCAGGCCCGGCACCAATGAAATGCACAGTCATGTTTGGCCCCCTTCCGCGATGGCGCAAGTTGCCATTCCGTCTTCGGAAATCGCCCGCGGCCCAAGCAAACGAGCGTTTGGTCCGGCAGCAGCAAGCGCGGTTGCTTCTGCGACCGAACCTGTCCTGCGGGCCTGCTGCGAAAACGCTGACTGAGTGATGGTATCCTGCTGCGCCGAACTTGCTTCCGAAACGCTGACTGCTTCAAGTGAATAGCGTCGCGCAAATGTTTGAAAAATATCCGTTTCAGCCTTATCGGCTAATGAAGAAACGACCGTGACATCGCGCCCAACTGAAGCCTGCGCGAAAGCATCTTCAAGGCTAGCGAGAGTCGCAGCCGAACGGAATCCGAAGCCAGCGACAATCATAATTGACCTGCCCATTGGACAACTGGATATGCTGCCGACCATCCACGCTTTGCGCCCAAAGGTTTTGTCTCGGAGATCTCGACACGCATCAGTTCACCGCCTTTTCGAGACTGCCATGCAACAAGAAGTGCCTCGGCCTCAAGTGTCACGCAATTGATGACGACCCGGGTTCCAGCGTCGAAATGGGTCTCAAGCTGCTCCAACAGGTTCTCTGAAAGACCACCGCCGACGAAAATA
>JAPPOI010000262.1 GCA_028818055.1 Boseongicola sp. | reverse complement strand
GACTATCATCGTCGCGAAGTGCGAAAGCGGGAATATTCCTGTTCCAGTCATTGAACTGGATGCGCCTGTGATCAAGCATCGCTTCATGGAAGAAGTTAAGCGCAAAAACGCGGGCTAACTTGTTAATGTCGGCGGCCTGACAGGCCGTCGGCCGGATACCGTTATCCGACTTCTAGAATTCAATTTTGAACGTTGCCGCCCGAAGATTTACGCACAACTTCAATGGCTTGGCGCAAAACGTCTCGGTCTCCGATATGATTTGCCAGGGTCAGGATCAACCGTGCATTGAAGGCTTCGCTTTCTTCGGCGCTTAGACCGTCGTGGGCTTCAACAAGCTCCTGATAAAGCCCATCGGTGTCAGGAATGTTCGGGGTCAGAATTAACGACATCAAATTGGTTCCTTGCCCAACGCGGTTAGCAGCGCCGCTCTGATTTTGTCTTCCGAAAACTCGGGCCAACGCCCCACGACATGCTGGTCTGGGCGAATAAGATAAACGGCACTTTTACCCCCACCCAAATAACGTTCCTGTAAATATTCTGACGGTTTGTGGATACACAGCACATCCACCGCAACGCCATCAATCAACTTCAATTTGGAACAGTCGAAACCGATCGCAAGCACTGTGAAGTTGCCTTTCAGATTGTCGAGGAGAAATCCACCTTCAACAGGTGCATCCGGACAGGGGGCGCCGGGTCGTGTAACCTCGGGGCCATTCGTTAGCGCGTCCTGCACGAAATGCGCGTGTCCGTCATAAACACACGGCACCGACAATCGGCCAGAATTGATAATCGTACGGGCGAACGCGTGGTCGCGCGCCAGATCAAGTGCTGCGTCACGAAAAATCGTAGCCGCTTTTGACTTCGGCGTCATGAAATCTGTGGCGCGTGACGAATTGAGGATGTTTTCGTCAGCGCCAAACGTCCGCTCGCTCGAGTAGCTGTCCAGTAGCGCGCTGGGCGCCAGGCCTTTCAGAACAAGGTCGAGTTTCCACGCCAGGTTCTCGGCGTCTTGAACGCCGGAGTTCGCTCCTCTTGCGCCAAAGGGCGACACTTGGTGCGCACTATCGCCTGCAAAAAAGATGCGACCCTTTCGGAACTCCTGCATGCGTCTACACTGAAAAGTATAAATCGACGTCCAGTGAAGTTCGTAGTCGGGCACGTCTCCGGTTTGGCTGGAAAGCAAGGCGTCCACTCGCGAGCAGATGCGGCTCGGGTCCAGCTCTTTGTCTCTGTCGATGTCCCAACCAAGCTGGAAGTCAATACGCCAGATGTCGTCCGGTTGCTTGTGCAACAATGTCGATTGGACGTTCGGAGCAAAAGTCGGATGGAACCAAAACCAACGCTCGGTCGGGAGTTCCGCTTCCATTCGAACATCAGCAATCAAAAAGTTGTCTTCAAAAACACGCCCATCAAAGGACAAGCCCATCATGTCGCGAGTGGGTGATCGGGCGCCATCGCACGCGACAACAAACTCAGCTTCAATTTTGTAGGTGCCTTCAGGTGTATCGACCTCTAGCGCTACGAAGTCGCCTTTGTCCGTCAGCGCCGTGACTTGGTTTCTTCCACGTATCTCGATCGGCGTGCCTTTTGATTGTTCGACGCGAATACACTCAATCAAATACTGCTCAAAATATGGCTGCTGAAGGTTGATAAAGGCCGGGTGTCGGTGTCCGGATTCTGGCAGCAAATTGAACTCGAAAAGCTGCTCGCCACCATAAAAGACGCGCCCGACGTTCCAGACTACGCCTTTCTCAACCATTTTTTTGGCGGCGCCCAACCGATGAGCAATGTCGAGCGTGCGTTTCGCAAAGCAGATAGCTTTTGATCCCGCACCGGGCCCTTCGTGATCATCAAGTACAAGTGTCGGCGTTCCCCGCTGACCAAGATCAAGAGCCAGAGCGAGTCCAACCGGACCAGCTCCGACAATTACCACCGGGTGGCGTCTTGGTTCCGCATCCTGATCGGAAACGCGGCAATAGGGGTAAAGCGTGGATGCCGTTGAATATCTGTCTTCGATCACGATCGAAGTTACCCTTGCAGGGCCTCCCACATTTCGAGGTCGCGCTGCGCCGTCCAGATACGTGGATGCGCAATACCCCGAGCTTCGTCGTAGGCTCGTGAGACGTTGAACGGCAGACAATGTTCGTAGATCGCATATTCACTGAATTTTGGGTCGCATTCCGCACGTACAGCATCCCAAGCTTCTTTCAGCGAGCCGCCTCGCGCAGCGACACGAGAGGCTGGCCGATAAGTGCTGTCCACAAAGTCTCGTGTGTTTTCAATAGCTTCATGGACCATTTGTTTTCCGATCAATGCATCACCGCGTCCGGGTGCAATGGCGTCCACGTCGTAAGCTTTGATCCTGTTCAGGGTTTCGCCCCATTCGCCGAAGTATCCATCTCCGCAGTAACAAGCTGAGTGATACTCGACGATATCACCAGTAAACATGACATTCTGGTCGGGAACATGGATCACCGCGTCTCCTGCGGTATGCGCGCGCCCGATGTGTTTGAGATCAACGCGACGCTTCCCAAGAAATACCGTCATTCCTTCGCTGAATGTCGTGGTCGGTCGTGTCAATCCTGGGATGCTTTCGTGACCTTGAAAGAGGCGCGGGAATCGTTGAAATTCACTGTCCCAATCCTCCTGTCCGCGTTCATCCACCATCGATGCTGCAGCGTCTGACATGATGATCTGCTGCGCATCATAGGCCGATGCGCCAAGAACTCTCACGGCGTGATAATGTGTCAGCACAAGATGCGTGATTGGTTTGTCGGTAACCTCACGCACTTTCTCAATCACTTTGTTGGCCAATCGAGGTGTGGCCTGGGCTTCAACGATCATGACGCTGTCGTCGCCGATGATGACGCCAGAGTTTGGGTCACCCTCGGCGGTAAACGCATAAAGTCCTTCGCCAATCTCATCGAAGGTTATCGTTTTTTCGGTCAGGTCACCCTGGCTGGCAAACGCTTTGCCCATTCATTCCTCCCATGGCGCGACCGTCTGGTCGATGGCGCCAAAAATATCATTGCCGGCCTCATCATTCATCCAGATGCGAATACGATCCCCAGCCGCCAGAAATGGCGTAACGGGCTCACCAGTCTGGATTGTCTCCACCATGCGCTGTTCGGCGATGCAAGAGTACCCAAGTCCGCCATGTGCCACGGGCTTGCCAGGGCCACCGTCGGCATCTCGATTTGAAATGGTGCCTGATCCAATGACCGTTCCTGCGGCCAGAGGTCGGGTCTTGGCGGCATGCGCGATCAAGTCGCCAAAATCGAACGTCATGTCGACTCCCGCATCAGCCCTGCCGAACGGTTTTCCATTCAAATCGATGTTGAGCGTGCCATTCAATTTGCGCCCGTCCCATCCGGGCAACGCACCCGGGGTTACTGCAACTGGTGAACATGCGCTTGGCGGTTTGGACTGCACAAATCCAAACCCCTTGGACAATTCGTCCGGGATCAGATTTCGAAGACTGATATCGTTCATCAGCATGACCATTGAGATGAATTGAACAGCCTCTTCAGGGCTTGTTCCAAGCGGAACTTCCCGGGTGATGACCGCGACCTCGGCTTCGAAATCGATGCCCCACTCGGGATTGCCTGCTATGTCGTCTTGAGGTCCAAGAAAGGTCGAGCAGCCTTGGTACATCAATGGGTCGGTCCAAAACCGCTCGGGCATTTCCGCCCCGCGTGCCTGCCGGACAAGTGCCACATGGTTCACATATGCGGAGCCGTCCAGGAACTGATAGGCGCGCGGCAATGGCGCCATAACCTTGGCTGGATCAAATGTCCCATAGGTTTCGGCTTGGTCGAGATTTCCGCCATCCAAGTAGTCCTGAAGAGTTGCAGGACCAGCGGGCCAGATCTCATTTAACCCATCTGAAACTCGTGCCAGACTGCCGTCCGGATGATCTGTTCGCAAAGTACAGAACTTCATTTCTTACCCGGCGTTCCATCGAATTTCTTTTCAAGGTCTGTCCAGCAGTCGATGTAGTCATCCTGAAGCGGCGCTTCTTTTCCGGCAAATTCGGTCAGATGCTGTGGAAACCGGGTTTCGAACATGAATGACATGGTGTGGTCCAACTTATCTGGTCCAAGGTTCGCCCGTGAGGCTTTTTCGAAAGCGTCCCGATCTGGCCCATGCGGCAGCATCATGTTGTGGAGGCTCATCCCTCCTGGGATGAACCCTGTCGGTTTGGCGTCGTACTGGCCATAGATGTTTCCCATCAACTCAGACATGACGTTTTTGTGGTACCACGGCGGACGGAAGGTGTCCTCTGCGACCATCCATCGTTCTCGGAATAAGACGAAGTCAATGTTGGCGGTTCCGGGTTCGCCAGACGGCGCTGTCAGCACGGTGAAAATTGAAGGGTCCGGGTGGTCGAACAGGATCGATCCCACCGGGCAGTATGTCCGCAAATCATACTTGCAGGGGGCATAATTGCCGTGCCACGCCACGACATCCAATGGGCTGTGTCCGATCTTGGTTTCATGAAACTCACCGCACCATTTTATCGTAACGGTTGATGGCGTTTCGCGATCTTCAAAAGCCGCGACCGGTGATTTGAAGTCACGGGGGTTGGCCATGCAGTTGGCGCCAATGGGCCCACGATGTGGGAGATCGAACTTCTGACCGTAGTTTTCGCAGACGAATCCGCGGCAAGGCCCATCCAGAACCTCGACCCGGTACACCAATCCTCGTGGAATTATGGCGATTTCCTTGGGTTCAATGTCGATAATACCAAGTTCGGTGCAGAAACGCAGACATCCTTCCTGAGGCACGATCAACCGCTCTGAGTCCGCCGAATAGAAGAAGCTATAGACCATGCTGTCTGTGACCAGATAAATGTGCGCCGCCATTCCAACTTGAGTGTTAACATCGCCCGCCGTCGTCATGGTTCGCATTCCAGTAAGCCATGTCAGTTTTTCACCGGCATGGGGAACTGGGTCCCATCGATATTGGCCAAGCGACGTCACGTTGTCGACGACATGCGGGGCGGACTTCCAATACGGCAAGTTGATCCGCTCATATCGATGCGAGTGTTTCACTGACGGCCGGATGCGATAACACCAGGTCCGCTCTGGTCGAACATGTGTGAATGCCGTGCCGCTTAGCTGTTCGCCATAAAGCCCGTAATTACAGCGCTGTGGGCTATTCATGCCCTGCGGCAATGCATCGGGAAGTGCTTCAGTTTCAAAGTCGTTTCCAAAGCCGGGCATATATCCCGCGTGAGTGCCAACATTTGTTGGCGCTTGCACCATTCCAGAAAGATCAATCTGCTTGTTCATTGCGGTTCCTTCCTGCCGAAGGAAATAATGGTTGGTTTTGTAACTAACAACGAATTATTCTGAAACCTATGGACAAAAGTGACTTCGATTTGCGTGATTTCATGCCGTACCTTCTGAACATGGCCGCAGAAGAGGCAAGCCTTGAGTTTCAGCAGTACTACAAAGGTCGGTACGGCATGCTTCGAACTGAATGGCGGGTTCTGTTTCACCTAGGCCGATATGGAGAGATGACGGCAAAAACCATTTGTGATCGTGCCCGTATCCATAAAACCAAGGTCAGCCGTGCCGTTTCGGCGCTTGAGCAGAAGAGATTCTTATCGCGCAAAGAGGTCGAAGAAGATCGCCGACATGAATTGCTGCGCCTAACAAACAATGGTGTGTCCGCCTACAATGACATCTCTGCCAAGGCGAAAGAGTTCGATGAAAAGCTTGTGAGACCGTTTAGCGTCGAGGAACAATCGATCCTGCGACAATGCCTGATCAAACTGGCAAATCTCTAACTATCAGACAGCGATCGCTGTTAGAAATCGCATATCAATTTCGGAGAGAATTTTGGAGCGGGCGATGAGATTCGAACTCACGACCCTTACCTTGGCAAGGTAATGCTCTACCCCTGAGCTACGCCCGCGTCCATTGGGTGAGGCGTCATTAGTCATTCCCAGCGACTACTGCAAGCGAAAAATACGCTAAAGATCCGTTGCGCGTGGTCGAGCGTGGATTGCTGCTACGATTGATTTCAATTCTGCCAACACGGCGTCTGGTAATGGGGCGATTGCGCCGTGTTCGACCGCGGAAATCGCGCTTTCTTGCCATTGAAGAGCCGTTCTGTGCCCGGATTTTTTGATGATTGGAAATCTCAGCAGATTCATCATCCCAACAGGGTATGCACTGTGTGGCTGCACGTCGCTCAAACTAGATTGAATCACTGATAAGGCTGATGCGCGCCAATCGTCCTGGTTCGATTGGGCGAGCTTAGTGATCTTGTCTTCGCGGCCATCGGTCAGTGCTGCCAATCGAAGTGTGTTTCTGAGTAAGGCGTCGTCCGCGATCTGAAGCTGCGCAATGAACTCTTCAAGGCCCTGAACTGAATCGAGCTCTAAGCGCCTACTTACTCCAGTTCGACCAAAAGGTCCTTCGCGTCTATCTGAGCGCCCGGAGAAACATGCACTGCTTTGACCTTGGCGTCACGCTCTGCGTGAATACCGGTCTCCATCTTCATCGCTTCGATGGTCAAAAGTAGGTCGCCTTCTTTCACTTCCGCACCCGGTTGGGCACCAACTGAGGCCACAACGCCGGGCATAGGAGCGCCGATGTGGTTGGAATTAGAAATGTCTGCTTTCGGGCGAGAGGCCTGTGCACCCTTTGACGAACGATCGGTCACGCGAATGACGCGTGGTTGTCCATTGAGTTCGAAAAAGACTTTAGCCTCACCTTCTTCGTTGGTTTCCGCAATGGCTTGGCAGCGAATTTCTAACGTTTTACCTGGATCGATCTCGACCGAGATTTCGTCGCCAGGGTTCATACCATAGAAGAAATTCTTCGTCGGCAGTGTGCGCACTGGCCCATAGGTTGAATGGCGACCCATGTAATCGAGGAAAACCTTTGGATACATCAGGTATCCATTGAGATCTTCGTCGTCGACTTCAAAGCCACCCAGTTCTTTCGACAGCTCTTCACGTGTCTTCTCGATGTCAATCGGATCAGCATGAAGGCCGGGGCGGTCGGTGGTGGCTTTTTCGCCTTTCAGGATTTTCTGCTGAATTGCCTTCGGCCATCCACCGGGAGGCTGGCCAAGATTACCCTTCATCATGTCAATCACGCTGTCAGGGAAGGCCACATCTTTGGCCGGATCTTCGACTTCGGCCCGTGATAGGTTCTGACTGACCATCATCAAGGCCATGTCGCCAACGACTTTCGACGAAGGTGTTACTTTGACGATGTCACCGAACATTTTGTTCACGTCAGCGTAGGTTTCTGCGACCTCGTGCCAGCGTTCCTCAAGCCCAAGTGAACGCGCCTGCGCTTTCAGGTTGGTAAATTGCCCTCCGGGCATCTCGTGAAGGTAAACTTCCGAGGCTGGGGCCTGCAGTCCACTTTCAAACGCCGCATAGTGCCCACGGACCGCTTCAAAATAGTTCGAGATTTCACGCACTGCGCCGATATCCAAACCGGTGTCGCGTTCGGAACCAGCGAGTGCTTCAACGACTGTGCCAAGTGTCGCTTGTGAAGTGTTGCCGGAAAACGCGTCCATCGCGCAGTCAACTGCATCAACACCAGCTTCGGAAGCCGCAAGTATGGTGGCTGAAGCGATGCCAGCGGTATCGTGTGTGTGGAAGTGAATGGGAAGCCCAACTTCCTCTTTCAAAGCTTTGATCAATACGCGGGCGGCCGAAGGCTTCAAAAGCCCGGCCATGTCCTTCAAGCCCAACACATGCGCGCCAGCGTCTTTCAGTTCCTGACCCATCGCAACGTAGTATTTCAGGTCATACTTAGCGCGATTGGCGTTCTGAATGTCGCCGGTGTAGCAGATGGTTCCTTCGCAGACCTTGTTGTTTTCCACCACCGCGTCCATCGCGACGCGCATGTTTTCTACCCAGTTCAAACTGTCGAAAACGCGGAACACGTCCACGCCGGTTTCTGCGGCCTGTTTAACGAAGAATTTCACGACGTTGTCGGGATAGTTCGTATAGCCAACTCCATTGGCGCCTCGCAGCAGCATCTGCGTCAGCAAGTTGGGCATTCGCTCACGCAAGTCTCGCAGACGCTGCCAAGGGCATTCCTGCAGGAAGCGGTAAGCAACATCGAAAGTTGCGCCGCCCCAGCATTCCACTGAGAAAAGTTGAGGAAGGTTGTGCGCGTATGCAGGCGCTGCATTGATCATGTCGATCGATCGCATCCGCGTGGCAAGCAGCGACTGGTGGCCATCGCGCATGGTCGTATCGGTGATCAACAGCTGCTTTTGATCACGCATCCAATCCGCCAACGCTTCGGGGCCGAACTCTTCCAGAATATTGCGGGTACCCGGTACAGGTGCGTCGGTCCGTAACTTGGGCGCTACCGCATCGCGGGCGTCGGCGGCAGGCTTTGGTCGGCCTGCAGTTTCGGGGTGACCATTGACGGTGATGTCAGCGATGTACGTCAGGATTTTTGTCGCCCGGTCGCGTCGACGTTTGAAGTCGAACAGTTCAGGCGTCTCATCGATGAACTTGGTGTGATACTCATAGTTCAAGAACGTCGGATGTTTTAACAAGTTCTCGACAAACGCGATGTTGGTCGAAACGCCACGGATACGAAACTCGCGTAGCGCCCGGTCCATACGCGCAATGGCAGCTTCAGGGGTAGGCGCCCAAGCCGTTACTTTTTCAAGAAGAGAGTCGTAATAGCGAGTGATGACAGCACCCGAATAAGCCGTTCCACCATCCAGCCGGATTCCCATCCCAGTGGCGCCGCGGTAGGCGGTGATCCGGCCGTAGTCGGGAATGAAGTTGTTGGTTGGGTCTTCTGTGGTGACGCGGCACTGGATTGCGTGGCCATTCAGTTGAACATCGTACTGGCTTGCCGTTCCGGTAGCTTCGACCAGCGACTTGCCTTCAGCGATCAGGATTTGCGCCTGAACAATATCGATGCCGGTGACTTCTTCTGTCACCGTGTGCTCGACCTGAACACGCGGATTGACCTCGATGAAGTAAAACTCACCAGTCTCCATATCCATAAGAAATTCGATGGTGCCGGCGCACTCGTAGTCAACTTGTTCCGCGATTTTCTTGCCGAGATTACAGATGCGTTCGCGCTGCGCGCCCGAAAGGTACGGGGCTGGCGCGCGCTCGACGACCTTTTGGTTGCGGCGCTGCACCGAGCAATCGCGTTCCCAAAGGTGATAGATGTTGCCTTGACTGTCCCCGAGAATTTGAACTTCGACGTGGCGTGCACGTTGGATCATCTTCTCCAGATAACCCTCGCCATTGCCAAAGGCTGCTTCGGCTTCACGGCGGCCTTCCAAGACTTTCTCTTCAAGTTCATCAGCAGAGACGATGGGGCGCATTCCACGCCCGCCGCCGCCCCAGGATGCCTTGAGCATCATCGGATAGCCGATTTCTTCCGCCTGCTTGGCGACCTTCTTCATATCGTCGCCAAGAACTTCGGTCGCTGGGATAACAGGAACACCCGCAGCAATCGCAACCTTCCGAGCGCTTGCCTTGTCGCCAAGCGCGCGCATCGTTTCAGCTTTTGGGCCGATAAAGGTAATGCCGTTCTTTGCGCAGGCGTCAACGAAGTCGGGGGTTTCCGACAAAAGTCCGTAGCCAGGGTGGATGGCGTCGGCTCCGCATTCTCGTGCAACGCGGATGATTTCCTCGATCGACAGGTAAGCCGCGACCGGGCCAAGACCCTTGCCAATTTGATAGGCTTCATCCGCTTTGAAGCGATGCAGGCTTAGTTTATCTTCTTCCGCATAAACAGCGACCGTTCGTTTTCCCAGCTCGTTGGCAGCGCGCATTACGCGGATGGCAATTTCACCACGGTTGGCAACCAGGATCTTCTTGAACTCGGCCATACGGAAACCCTTTGTTTGCAGTTGCAGCATCGTTTAGCGGCGATAGCTCTTTTGAGCAAGCGGCAAGACAACTGTCTTGCCGAGTATCGCTCCTAAGTCATTGAAATATCAGGCTGGTGTGACCAACTTGCCAGGCAGGTCTGAAAGGGTTCTGGCGCCAATATTGCCCATATCCAAACGCATGTCGTCCCGT
>JAPPOI010000185.1 GCA_028818055.1 Boseongicola sp. | reverse complement strand
ATGCGGGCTTTGAAGCTTTCGATAACATTGCAGGCGGTGAAACAGCGGGCATCCCTTTTGCCGCATTCGTCGCAGAACGCTTGGCTCTCCCGATGACATATGTGCGCAAGAAGCCCAAAGGTTACGGTCGGAACGCCCGTATCGAAGGGCAGATGAGCGAAGGCGATCGGGTTCTTCTGGTCGAAGACCTGACAACTGACGGTGGTTCGAAATTATCGTTCGTCGACGCCATTCGCGAAACCGGCGCCAGTTGCGCCCACACTGCTGTCATCTTTTATTACGGTATTTTCCCGGAAACGATCGAAACGCTGGGCAATCATGGAGTTCAGTTGCACCATCTTTGCACCTGGTGGGATGTTCTGGCCGAAGCGCGCGAAAGCGGCGCCTTCAGTGAGGCGACTTTGACCGAGGTCGAGGCGTTCTTGCAGGCGCCCCGGGCTTGGCAGGAAGCTCGTAGCTAAGAAATCTTGTGGGCAAAAATTGTGGATACCTGTGGGCGAACACCTGATCGAATCGATTGATCGGGCAGAAATCACGGGACTCCCACCAGATGTTGTGGCAGAATTTCGGTAAGGCACTCCGAGCAGACGTTGCCCACAGGCTTATACCGCACTTATGAACGGTTATTTCCTCATACCGTGAACGCGTCCGCTCATCTAAACCAACTGTCAGGGGCAGAGAGGGGCACAGATGAACGAGATCGCGCAGATCCGCCAAACGGATCGCCAGGATGAGCAGTCCGATACCATTCCGCACAATATCGAAGCCGAGCAGCAGCTTTTGGGCGCGATCCTGACAAACAATGACATCTACGATCGGGTTGCCGGGATCATCAATGACTCCCACTTCTTCGATCCAGTCCATGCCCGCATCTACGAAGTTGCCGCGGCGCGCATCGCCAAGAACGCGCTGGCGTCGCCGGTTACGTTAAAAGCGTTCCTGGAGGATGATCCCGGCCTGAAAGAGCTGGGCGGACCGGCCTATCTGGTGAAACTTGCTGGCGCTGCCATCAGTTCATTTGCCGCGCGCGACTATGCCCAGATGATTTACGATTTCGCGATCCGGCGGAAGCTGATGGACCTCGGTCGCGACATCACTTCGAAGGCGGCAAATGTTGATGTGGCCAGCGAGCCCAAAGAACAAATCGTCGAAGCTGAGCAACAGTTGTACAAGCTGGGCGAAGCTGGGCAATCGGACCAAGGTTTTCAGTCGTTTTTGCGCGCTGTCACCGATGCGGTGAATGTTGCCAACGCTGCCTACCAGCGAGATGGTGGATTGGCCGGGGTGTCAACCGGGCTGTCTGATATGGACAAAAAGCTTGGTGGTTTGCACCGCTCTGACCTGCTTATCCTCGCCGGACGGCCTTCGATGGGGAAAACATCGTTGGCGACAAACATCGCGTTCAATATCGCGAAGACCTACAAACGCGGCAAACTTCCAGACGGCTCAGAAGGTGCGGTTGATGGGGGCGTTGTCGGGTTCTATTCGCTTGAGATGTCGGCTGAACAATTGGCAGCTCGGATTTTGTCCGAAGCTGCCGAGGTGCCGTCCGAGCAGATCCGCCGCGGCGACATGACCGAGGCCGAATTCCGGCGGTTTGTCGAGGCGGCGAAGGCGCTGGAAGCCTGTCCGCTATATATCGATGACACTCCGGCGCTTCCGATCAGTCAACTGGCCGCCCGCGCACGGAGGCTGAAGCGCGAGCACGGTCTGGATGTGTTGATCGTTGACTACCTTCAGCTTGTCCGCCCGGCCTCGGCCAAAGACAGTCGGGTAAATGAGGTGTCTGAAATTACCCAAGGCCTTAAGGCCATCGCAAAAGAATTGGATATTCCGGTGGTTGCATTGTCGCAGCTGTCTCGACAAGTCGAGGCACGCGACGACAAGCGGCCTCAATTGAGTGACCTACGTGAATCAGGCTCTATCGAGCAAGACGCCGATGTCGTGATGTTCGTGTTCCGCGAAGAGTACTACAAGGAACGCGAGAAACCTGGCGATCACGATCTGGAGGCCATGGCGAAGTGGCAGGAGGAGATGGAAAAACTCCACGGCCGCGCTGAAGTTATTATTGGCAAGCAACGTCATGGCCCCATCGGCACAGTCGAATTGTCGTTCGAA
>JAPPOI010000003.1 GCA_028818055.1 Boseongicola sp. | reverse complement strand
GCGTGACAGTCCACACGATGCGTCGTTTGGGGCTAGACCTAAATCAAGACGGGCGGATTGATGCATCTGATGTTCAGTCGCTGTCAAAGTCTCAGGCCAAACGCATTTTCATTGACCACTATTTTCATGCCCCACGAATAGCGGATCTACCGACGCCCCTGCATGCCACAGTTTTCGATATGCGGGTGAATGCTGGCGGATGGGCTGTTCGTATTCTGCAGCGATTGACAACGAAAATGGGCTTTCCGGCGCGCGATGACGGTGTGATTGGTCCGCAAACGCTTGAAGCCGTGCGTCGCGCAGTGCGGGCAGCGCCCAACCACATTGTCGATGCGTATGGGATAGAAAGGCGCAACTACTATTACTCCCTTGCAGATCGTCGGCCCAGTAGTCGGAAGTTTGCGCGTCGATCGGATGGCGGCAAAGGCGGATGGATACGTCGAGCCGAAGAATTCATTTCACCAAAGTTTCACTTATCAGATGCTGATCACCGCGAAAGGACATCGTCATGGGGATGATCGGAAGCCTGCTCGCCACACTTTTTGGCGGCACACGCAATGTCGTGAGGGAAACGGTCGAAGTGTTTCGGCCAAATGCCGAAGCTCAAGCGGTGCGCGATGCCGCGCAATCGGCCGCGGCCCTGGCGCAATTCGCCGCGGAATTTGGACACACGACGAGTGCGTTTGATCGGTTGATTGATGGGCTCAATCGACTTCCGAGACCGATGTTGGCTTTTGGGACGATTGGTCTTTTCGCTGCGGCGCTGTTCGACCCGGTGTGGTTCTCGGCAAGGATGCAGGGCATAACACTGATCCCAGAGCCTATGTGGTGGCTTATGGGTGCCATCGTTTCGTTTTACTTTGGCGCACGTCATCATGCGAAATCACAGGACTTTCAAAAAGGCCTTTGGGCGACGCTCGCGCGCACCTCGCAGGTCGTCGACAACATCAAGGAACTTGAATCGTTGGAAGGCGTCGAAGCCGCAGATGACGAAATGATGGACTTCGATGCCAACCCAGCCTTGGAAGATTGGCGCAACAATGTCCGGCGGTGAAAGTGTCTTTTCGTTGGTTGCAGAGCACGGGCCGTGGGTCGTGCTGGTCTTCTTCCTGCTTTGGCGCGACATCCAGAAAGAGCAAGCCACGCGCGCTGTTCTCGACAAGAACGCGATTGTCCTGACGGAGATTGCAACAGTTATACGTGAACGCATGCCGAGGGCACATTAATGGCTGTCAGGCTGGTCCAGTACTTCCGGCGCGTATTGTTGGGGCCAAAATTGGTTGAGGCCATGGAACGGAACATCGCGGCGTCCAAAAGACTCGATTCTACCATTCGTAAACTCTTAGAGGACACCCCCTCGTGATTGCCTTCAGCGTGCCTGTCATAGCATTCGCCACTTTCGATCTGTTGATGCAAAAACGTGATAATGGCGATCGAAATGATCGTTGGTTTGACAATGAATCCATCTTCGCAGGTTTCATGATTGTCTTGGTTGCGTGGCTTCAAACGACAGCATCTATCGGTTCTTGAGTTCAACGTATTGCGACCAAGCGTCTCCCCGTCTTGGCCTTTACTTCGGAGACATCTATGGTCTTCGACATGTTTATCGAACTTGGACATTTTGCCCTTATCCTTGCTCTTGCAGTAGCCGTGGTTCAGGCAGTTCTGCCGTTGGTAGGCGCATGGAAAGGATGGCGCGGATGGATGGCCGTCGCAGAACCTGCTGCACTTAGTCAGCTAATTCTTTTGGGATACGCTTTTGCAGCGCTGACCTATGCGTTCGTCGTGTCAGATTTTTCCGTGCGACTGGTCGCTTTGAATTCTCACACGGCGAAACCGATGCTCTATAAGGTCACCGGAGTATGGGGCAATCACGAAGGGTCGATGCTTTTGTGGTGCCTGATACTGGCCTTGTTCGGGGCGCTCGCTGCAATATTCGGTCGGGGACTGCCTGATACGCTCAGGGCGCGGGTGCTGGGCGTGCAAGCGGCCATTGGTGTTGCTTTTCTGACCTTCCTGATCTTCACGTCGAACCCGAATTTGCGACTGGTGCAGCCACCGTTGAAAGGCCTAGATCTGAATCCAGTACTTCAAGACACCTGTCTCGAGTTTCCTCCCCC
>JAPPOI010000217.1:9881-10139 GCA_028818055.1 Boseongicola sp. | reverse complement strand
GTCTTCTTGATTGCTTTTACATTGCCCGCGACGAGTATTTTGCAAGTTGAAAGCCGCTGGTTGGGTGACTTTGTGTTGACCCTTCCACTCTTGGATCTGTTTCTTGCCCGCGCAGCGGACGGCATCACTGGTGGCAACGTATCGGTGTCGAACGCCTATCTGGCGGACATAACGCCTGAAGAAGAGCGATCAAAAAACTTCGGTCAAATGGCAGTTTCCAGTAACCTGGGGTTTGTTCTCGGACCCGCGTTGGCAGGC
>JAPPOI010000217.1:0-9871 GCA_028818055.1 Boseongicola sp. | reverse complement strand
CTACGGGGCTGGGAGAGATTGTTCCGGTCTTTGCGGCGTTTGCGATCTCGGCAATCGCGTTGGCGCTCATCCAATTTGGTCTTGTTGACGTTTCACCGAAGACGATTTCCGAAACGCTTGAAGAGCCGTCTGCTTGCGAGCTCTACGGGCAAGAGCACAAACCTGCCTATGAACTCGATTGCCATCGAAGCGATGGGTTGCCTGCGATCCTTAAGCTTCCGCACTTGCCGGCACTTCTATCGGTCAACTTCCTCGTCATGCTCGGCTTCAGTTTCTTCTATGTCGCTTTCCCCGTTCATGCAGTCGAAGGACTTGGGTGGAGCGTTACTGAGATTGGGGGTTACTTTGCTGGTCTCAGTCTTGCGATGATTGTTGTTCAGGGGCCGGTGTTATCTCGCGTATCTGAGCGATACGAGGATCGGTCGCTGATGTTTGTCGGAGGTCTGGTTCTTTCGGTCGGGTTTGCGTTGCTCTACTCGGGGTCGACCGGATTGATTTACCTTTCTGCCCTGCTTGTTGCCGTTGGAAATGGCTTGATGTGGCCAACGTTTATGTCTGTTCTTTCGGCCGCAGCGGGCACGCGACTGCAAGGTGCGGTTCAAGGTTTTGCACAAAGCGCTGGAGCTGTTGCAAGTATCATTGGGCTTGTGGCTGGCGGCGTGCTCTTCGTCACACTGGGCGCCACATTATTCCCACTGGCGGCAATCATCATTGTGATTTCAGCATTCCTTGCGTCGACTTTTCGCCAGAGTGAACAACATTCAGTGGAACCCGGGGCCTGACACCCGAGACGCCGCAAGAAGTAAATTGAGTGGGCATGGAGCTCATCGCGGCAATTACTGCCAGCGGCGAAACTGGACCGCACGAGTTTTCAACCCTGCGGTCCAGTTGTGTTTACATCGGCAATGGGTCGGATTGACCGGCAATTTGATCTTTCAAGAACTGCGCCGATCGCTTTGCGTGTTCGATCTTGAAAACCATAAGGTCACGCAGGCTTAAGAAGCCGACCAAATTGTCGCCTTCCATTACGGTAAGGTGACGAATTCGGTTTTCTCGCATCGTTTCTAACGCCGACTCAGCTGTATCGTTTGGCGAGACGCCAATAACGTTTCTTGTCATGACGTCGGAGAGTTTCAGACTGCGAAAATCATCTTGATTGGTCATCAAAAGACGAAGAACGTCGCGCTCAGAAAAGACACCAGCCACACCATCGTCATTCGATACGACCAAAGCGCCAACTTTGTTTTCCCACATCCGTTCGATAGCGTCGCTCACCAATTCAGTTTCAACGCATCCGATGATGTGATCGGGAAAAGTACCGTATTTGCTGTTCAAAATTTCGGACACAATCATTGGTATCTCCTTCAAAATCAGGGGTGAATTGAGGCAATTGCCGGTGCTTACGCGGCAATCTGTCTGGCTTTTTCGACCAGCACTTCGGCCTGACGGATCGAGGCATAGTCGATGAGACGACCGTCCAGCGAAACGGCGCCCTTGCCTGCGGCCTCGGCTTCGGCCATGGCCGCAAGAATACGATTGGCTTTTTCGACCTCTGCTTCACTGGGGCTCATGACTTCGTTCGCCAGTGCGATTTGGCTCGGGTGAATGGCCCATTTGCCTTCGCAGCCCAAGACTGCCGCGCGATAGGCTGCAGCTTTGTAGCCTTTCGGGTCAGAGAAATCCCCAAATGGTCCATCAATAGGGCGCAAGCCATTTGCTCGCGCGGCAACTACCATGTTGGCGATTGCGGAATGCCACATGTCGCCCCAGTGTACCTGACGGCTTCCGTCTTCTGCGGCATCCGTCAGAACTGAGTAGTGTTCGTTTACGCCGCCAATGACCGTCGTTCGCGCACGCATGCTTGCTGCATAGTCGGCGACACCGAAGTGAAGGCTTTCGTTGCGCTTTGAGGCTGCAGCAATCTCGTTGACATTTTGCATCCCCAGAGCTGTCTCGATGATGTGCTCGAACCCGACCCTTTTCGTCAGTCCAGTGGCGTCCTCGACTTGGGTCACAAGCATGTCGACGGCATAGACGTCTGCGGCGGTCCCGACCTTTGGGATCATGATGAGATCCAGCCGTTCCCCTGCCTGTTCCAGGATGTCTACGACGTCACGATACATGTAATGCGTGTCGAGACCGTTGATACGAATCGACATTGTCTTGGTGTTCCAGTCGATTTCATTAAGGGCCTTGATGATGTTCTTTCGGGCCTGCGGCTTCTCATCGGGCGCGACAGCGTCTTCCAGGTCAAGGAAAATGACATCGACGTCGGATTGTGCCGCCTTTTCAAACATTTGCGGTTGTGATCCGGGTACTGCGAGTTCACTGCGATTTAGGCGGCCGGGCGCTTGCTCGATTGGAAAGAAACTCATGGCTGACCTCATCTGGCTTTGAATTGTTCAAGATGGCGGCCAGACAAATGGCGATTTTCGCGACCTGTCAAGAAATTTTTTTGCGTACAATCGCATACACGCGCAACATTATTACTCGTCTTTTTGGGGTGTTCTGGACGAGTAATAGAATGCGATTGCTTGGGCGCGGTTCCTCACCGCAAGCTTGTCGTACAAGTTGGAGAGATGGAATTTCACGGTATTGATCGAGATGCCAAGTTCCCGGGACAACTCCCGATTTGTAAGACCCTTTGACAGCGCCTCGAGCATAGCGCGTTCTTTTCGGCTTAACGTCTGTATCGGATCAGCTTGCAGTTCGCGGACGTCGATGAATGGGAAAACCATCTTTCCGGCAGCGACTGCCGCGCAGGTGTCGAGCAGGGTATCAACTTCGCCGGACCTTGGAGCGAAACCTGCAGCGCCAGCGGTCATTGCGAGGCGCGGCAGTTCTTTGTCTTCGTCGCCGTAAACAACCAGCTTGGGAGCCGTTTCTTGTTCGCGCAGGACCTCAACAAGCTTAGCCCCACCTAGAACCGGTAAGTTCCAGTCGATCACACCAACATCACAGTGCACCCGCATAACAGTTCCGAGAAAGCCCTCTGCGGTTGCAGAGGTTGCCACCAGCGAGAATCGCTGATCGCGTTCAAAAATCTCTGACATCGCTGACAAAACAAGGGGATTGCTGTCGGCCAGCATGATCTCGATCACGTCGCTTGGATCAGTAACCATATGAAAAAACGGCCATATTTGGGATTTCCCATACTTTTAGGTGGCTCAAATAACGGTATACAACTGAATACTTACCAATATGGGTAGTATTTTCCCCACCCAATTAGTTACCCAAAAGCAGGAGTATCGGATGTTGTGCGATTTCGCAACCGTGAGCCATCTTCCCGGAAAAGTCGGATCAGGGAGGCCCGCGATGAACGATCATATCTTTCCACAGCTCGAGATACCCGAGACTTTGGCCGCTGGACCGGGCCCTGGCAACACGGACGCCCGCGTTCTTCAAAGGTTCACTGCCGCTGGTGTAGCCGACCACATGCACGCAGACGTTCTTCGAGGCATGGTCGAGTGCAAGCACATGCTTCGTCAGGTCTGGGGAACCGACAACGTGCACACGTTTGGTGCGGCTGGCACCGGATGGACAGCGTTGGATATGATGTTTTCGGCCGTTCAACCCGGCGACAAAGTCGTAGCCTTCTTCAACGGCACGTTTTCCGGGATCGACGCGCTGACCATCAGGATAAAAGCTGCAACCAAAGAAGAGCTCGCAGCCAACCCGCTCGACCCGAATGCGGCGTCAGTCACGGTGATCGAAGTTCCACACGGAACCTCAGTAAGTGGCCAAGTGGTTGAAGATGCGCTTGCGCAGCACAAACCAAAGTGGGCATTCATGGCACACTGGGAAACTGGATCGGGTCGTATCAATGATCTGCAAGGGTTCTCCGATGCTTGCGAACGTCACGGTGTGATGGGACTGGTCGACGCCGTTTCCTCCCTCGGCGTCGACGACTTTCGCATTGATGACTTTCCGGGTGTCGCTGGTTGGGCTTCTTGTCCGCAAAAGGGCATCTGCTGTTTGCCGTTGACGTACGCGCCGGTGAGTTTCACCGACCAATACATGGCCAGCCTTCACAAGACCGGAGCATCAACTTACGCCAATCACCCTGTTTTCGAGGCGCGCCACTGGGGCATCGTTGACGGCAAGGATGTTGAAAAGGGCACATACCATCGCACGCATTCTGGCTATGGGGTTGCGGCCTTCCACGAGGCGCTGCGACTGACGCTTGAAGAAGGTCTTGCCCGTCGCTCTGCCGAATATGCCCGTCACGAGGAAGTACTTCGTTCGGCGGTCGAACTGATGGGATGCACGGTGACTTCGAACATGACGAGCCTCGTGGTCTTGAACCTGCCTGAGCAAATGGCGGGCCGCGAAATGGAACTGGTGCAGCATTGCCGAGCGCAAAACTTCGGGATTTGGCCGACACTGTCGTCGCCGGTCCAAGTGCGTATCGGAATTCTGAACCAGCTGAATCGTCTCGCCATTACTGACATCGTCATGCGTTTTGCGGTTGCAATGCGGGACCTTGGCGGAAGTGTCGATATGGCCGCGGTCGAGGCATTGCTCGACCAGCGATATGAAACGGCGATAGCGGCCGAATAGGGGGCGACATGGACATCCACGAATATCAGGCCAAGGAAATTCTGTCGGGCTTTGGTGTCGAGGTGCCACCCGGCGCGCTGGCATACAGCCCTGAACAAGCGGCTTATCGCGCTCGCGAGTTGGGCGGCGACAAATGGATTGTCAAAGCCCAGGTCCACGCCGGTGGGCGGGGCAAAGTTGGCGGCGTCAAGCTTTGCTCGACTGATCACGAAATCCAGGAAGCCTGCGAAAACATGTTTGGTCGCAAGCTCGTGACACACCAGACCGGTCCCGAAGGCAAAGGGATCTATCGGGTTTATGTCGAAGGTGCGGTTCCGATTGAAAACGAGTTCTACCTTGGCTTCGTTATGGATCGTTCCAGCCAACGCGTGATGATCGTGGCAAGTGCCGAAGGCGGCATGGAGATCGAAGAGATCAGCGCCAAGAAACCGGAAACCATCGTGCGCTCGACAGTTGAGCCTGCCGTTGGATTGCAGGATTTCCAGGCGCGCGAAATAGCGTTTGAGCTTGGGATCGCGCCGGGGCTGGTCAGCCAGATGGTCAGAACACTGCAGGGGTGCTACCGGGCCTTTTCCGAACTCGACGCGACCATGGTCGAAATCAATCCATTGGTAGTGACCGGCGATGACCGCGTGATCGCGTTGGACGCAAAAATGACGTTCGATGACAACGCTCTGTTTCGACACCCCCAAGTGGCCGAACTGCGCGATAAAAGTCAGGAAGACCCGCGCGAAAGCCGGGCTGCCGATCGCGGTCTGTCCTATGTCGGTTTGGATGGAAATATCGGATGTATCGTGAACGGCGCTGGGCTTGCGATGGCGACGATGGACACGATTATGCTCGCTGGCGGCGAACCAGCAAACTTTCTGGACATCGGTGGCGGTGCCACGCCGGAAAGAGTGGCAAAGGCATTTCGCCTCGTGATGTCCGACAAAAGCGTCCAAGCCGTGCTGGTCAACATTTTTGCAGGGATCAACCGCTGTGATTGGGTTGCTGAAGGCGTCGTGCAGGCGCTGAAAGAAGTGCAGGTCGATGTGCCGGTCATCGTTCGCCTTGCAGGCACGAATGTCGAAGAAGGCCAAAAGATTCTCGCGAAGTCGGGTCTGCCGATCATCCGAGCAAACACTTTGATGGAGGCTGCCGAGCGCGCCGTTGGCGCGTGGAAAAACGACCTCTCTCAAGGCACCAGAGTGAGGGCTGTCAAATGAGCATCCTAATCGACCGGAATACCAAGGTTATTGTTCAGGGCATCACTGGCCGTATGGCGCGTTTCCATACTAAGGATATGCTGAATTATGGCACAAACGTTGTTGGTGGCGTCGTGCCGGGCAAAGGTGGCGAAACCGTTGAAGGTGTTCCGGTATTCGACACAGTGAAAGAGGCGGTTGAGGCAACAGGGGCTGAGGCAAGTCTAGTCTTCGTTCCACCTCCATTTGCAGCGGACTCGATCATGGAAGCCGCTGATGGCGGTATCCGCTATTGCGTTTGCATTACCGATGGCATTCCTGCCGGCGACATGATCCGCGTAAAGCGATACATGATGCGCTATCCAAAGGAACGTCGGATGGTGCTGACTGGGCCAAACTGTGCGGGCACAATCTCGCCGGGCGAAGCATTGCTCGGCATTATGCCGGGCCACATCTACGACAAGGGCAACGTTGGTATCATTGGCCGGTCGGGCACTTTGGGCTACGAGGCCGCCGCACAGCTGAAAGAGCTGGGGATCGGCGTTTCGACCTCTGTTGGGATCGGGGGCGATCCGATCAACGGTTCATCCTTCAAGGACATTTTGCAACGGTTTGAAGAAGACGATGGCACTGAAGTCATCTGTATGATCGGTGAAATCGGTGGCCCACAAGAGGCCGAAGCCGCCGAATACATCCGTGATCATGTGACCAAGCCGGTGGTGGCCTACGTCGCGGGTTTGACCGCGCCTAAGGGACGCACGATGGGTCATGCTGGTGCGATCATTTCTGCCTTCGGCGAAAGCGCCAGCGAGAAAGTCGAAATCCTATCTGCTGTCGGTGTGACGGTCGCAGAGAACCCTGCTGTTATTGGTGAAACGGTTGCGCGGGTCATGGGAAGGGCTGGATGACATGGTGAAACCTTCTGTCCTTGTCACACGTCGCTGGCCTGCCGCAGTAGAGGCCCAACTGGCCGAAACTTACAATGCGACGTTCAATACATCCGATGTTCCACTGGCGACGCCTGAGATGCGTGATGCGATGCGCAAATACGATGCCGTTTTGCCCACCGTTACAGACAAACTGAACTCAGAAGTATTTGAGGTCGGTAAGCCGCAGGCCAAGATCTTGGGCAATTATGGCGTTGGCTTCAGCCACATCTGCGAGCGCTCTGCACGCGATTTGGGGATGACTGTCACCAATACGCCTGACGTCCTGTCCGAATGCACCGCGGATATTGCGATGACATTGATGCTTATGGTCGCAAGGCGTGCTGGCGAAGGCGAACGCGAAGTTCGCGATGGTCGATGGACCGGATGGCGGCCAACACATTTGGTCGGAACTAAGGTGTCAGGAAAAAAGCTGGGCATCATCGGATTTGGCCGCATCGGTCAGGAGATGGCCAAACGCGCGCACCATGGCTTCGGTATGGAAATCCTGGTCCAGAACCGGAGTACCGTCGCGCCAGAGATATTGGCGCAATGCAATGCCACGCAAGTCGACAGCGTCGAAGATCTGCTTCCGCAATGCGATTTCGTCTCCCTGCATTGTCCCGGGGGCTCGGCGAACCGGCATCTGATCAATTCCGCCATGTTGGATTTGATGAAGCCTGACGCTTTCCTGATCAATACCGCTCGGGGCGAGGTCATTGACGAGTTTGCTCTGACGCAAGCGTTGATGTTCGAAACCATCGGCGGAGCTGCCTTGGATGTCTTTGACGGTGAGCCAAGGATTTCGCCTGAGCTGATGCAGTGCGACAACCTCGTCATGCTTCCTCATCTCGGGTCCGCAACGCGAGAAGCGCGTGAAGCCATGGGTTTCCGTGTTCTTGATAACCTCGCCGACTTTTTTGCGGGCCGTGACCCGCGTGACAGGGTGATCTGAAAATGAAAGACGTCATCGAAACAGAATTTTTCGCAAAAGGCTTGTTGGGGCGTGATCCCGAGCTTTTCAACGCGATCGAGCTGGAACTTGGGCGCCAACGCGACGAGATCGAGTTGATTGCGTCTGAAAACATCGTTTCTCGGGCTGTTATGGAAGCCCAAGGCTCTGTGATGACCAACAAGTACGCCGAAGGGTATCCGGGTCGTCGGTATTACGGGGGGTGTCAGTATGTGGACATTGCCGAGAACCTCGCCATTGACCGCGCATGCCGCCTGTTTGGCTGCGATTTTGCAAACGTGCAGCCGAATTCAGGCTCTCAAGCCAATCAGGGCGTCTTCCAGGCGCTTTTGCAGCCGGGCGACACAATACTTGGAATGAGCCTTGATGCCGGTGGTCACCTGACACATGGCGCTGCACCGAACCAGTCGGGCAAGTGGTTCAACGCAGTTCAGTACGGCGTAAGGCCGGACACCCTGGAATTGGACTATGAACAGGTCGCGGCTCTGGCTGCCGAGCACCAACCAAAGCTTATCATTGCAGGTGGCTCCGCCATTCCGCGCCAAATCAATTTCGAGAAGATGCGCGAGATTGCGGATAGCGTTGGTGCCTGGCTTCATGTGGATATGGCGCACTTCGCCGGTCTCGTCGCCGCTGGTGAACACCCAACTCCGTTTCCTCATGCGCATGTAGCGACGACGACGACACATAAAACCTTACGCGGTCCGCGTGGCGGGATGATCTTGACGAACGACGAAGCGCTGGCGAAGAAGTTCAACTCAGCCATTTTCCCAGGCATTCAGGGCGGACCGCTGATGCATGTAATCGCGGCAAAGGCCGTAGCATTTGGAGAGGCGCTCGATCCCTCCTTCAAAGACTACCAGAAGCAAGTGATCTCAAACGCGAAAGCGCTGGCTGACCAACTTCAAAAAGGTGGGCTCGATATTGTGACGGGCGGAACTGACACTCATGTCCTGCTTGTTGATCTGCGCCCCAAAGGTGTGAAGGGCAATGCCACCGAAAAGGCGTTGGGACGCGCACACATCACCTGTAACAAGAATGGCATACCGTTCGACACTGAAAAGCCGATGATCACCTCGGGCATTCGTCTTGGCTCGCCCGCCGGCACGACACGCGGGTTCGCGGAGGAAGAGTTCCGCCAGATTGCAGATTGGATTGTACGTGTCGTCGACGGCCTTGCTGCCAATGGAGAAGACAACAACGGTTCAGTTGAGGCTGAAGTGAAAGACGAGGTTCTGGCACTTTGCAACAAGTTCCCGATCTATCCGGGTCTCTGAAGCTGAGAGGATCGATCAAGCCTCACCCCGCGCCGAGAACGGAGCACAGTCACACAGAAATTCGCTGATACGGATCTTTCAGTTCATTGGCTAGGTGATCCATAACCAAGCGAATGCGCTTGTTGTGTCTGACGTCTGCATGACAGGCGAGCCAAAGCTCCAACGATTGGACGGGAACATCCGGAAGAACCTGGATCACATCGGGCCAATGCTTCGCCATACCTATGTGAAGAGGGCCGATACCGATCCCGGAGCGGATCGCGTTGATTGTAGCAATGTTGTTGTCAGTGCGGAATTGAAAGCTGTTCGGAGTTAGCGACAAGCCGACCGCACCATAAGCGCCGATGAGTGAAGGGTTTCGGTCTTGGCCGAGTAATATGTGCCCGTCCAAGTCGTTCAGAGAGCTTGGGGGAGGATATCTTTCCAAATAGGACTGATGCGCGAACAGTCCCAATGGCACGTCCATTATCTTGCGCGCGACAAGGTCGTTTTGCGTTGGCCGGAACATTCGAATGGCGATGTCCGCATCTCGCTGGAGAAGATTGGTAACTTCGTTGCTGACATCGACTTCGACGTCAATCATCGGATTCTTGGCCATGAATTCGGCCATCAAGCCAGGAAGGATCAGGGCACCCAATATTTCATTGGCGGAAACTCTGACGGTTCCCTCAACCCTCTCTTCAAGGCCCGAGGCGATGCGCTCAAAGTCGGTGGCGGTTCCGAGCATTTCGTTTGCCGTCTCAACAAGGTCCGCCCCTTTTTCAGTAAGGCGCATCCCCTCGCGGCCCCGTGTGAAGAGGGTGAACCCCAGACTTTCTTCGAGAAGATCGATGTGCCGCCCTACCGTGGGCTGGGTCAATCCAAGGTGATGCGAAGCAGCAAGCATCGATCCGTAGGTCGCAACAGAATGAAAAGTTCGAATGTGATCCCAAGAGTACTGCATAAAGG
>JAPPOI010000112.1:896-2153 GCA_028818055.1 Boseongicola sp. | reverse complement strand
GAAGGTGGTCGTACTGTCGGTGCCGGCGTGGTCGCGAAAATTATCGAATAACAGATAAAGAAACGGGAAGCCAAGCGTGGCAACTAACCAAAATATACGAATCCGCCTGAAGGCGTTTGATCATCGACTGATCGATAACTCGGCGCGTGAAATTGTGGATACTGCCAAGCGCACGGGCGCGACGGTCAAGGGTCCGATTCCGCTGCCGATGAAGATGGAGCGTTACACGGTCCTGATCAGTCCGCACGTCAATAAAGATGCTCGAGATCAGTACGAGATTCGCACCCACAAGCGTTTGATGGATATCGTTGATCCGACGGACAAGACGGTCGACGCATTGATGAAGCTGGAGTTGCCTGCCGGCGTTGACGTTCAAATCAAACTGAACTGACGTCGACTCAGATGACTAAAGATCAATCCGCAACGGCCGTGAGCACACGCTCGAACTGGCCGGGCGGATTGGGCGTGGGCGTCTCAATCAAGCTGAATTAACCTTATTTCTCCGAGTGCTCGTCGGCCAGCGGCCGGCGAGCCTCTTTTTTTGCCTTAAGCAATTGATTTTCAGGGCAAAAATAATGTTACAAAATGCTTGAATCGAGGCTTTCCCAAAGTATAATGGCGGGCTCGCAGGATCTTGCCGGTCCTGGAAGCGGCCAGGTTCGGTAAACGGCGTCACATGGCTCAAGCCTTGTGGCGCTTAATGTTAGGTCGCCAGGAAACCGAAGGCGTACTCGGCAAATCCCGGACCGCCGGTTTGACCGGATTGGGGTCAGCTCCAAAAGTCACGGAACAGGGCAAATGTTCCAGACGTTGGCTGGCCCTTTCGCGTGTCTAAGAGGAACGCGAAAAAATAGCACTGACCAACCGTAGCCAGTGCAGTAAAAATGAATTGAAAAGTTAAACCTGAATTTAAGAATAGCGCCGGCCAATCGAAGTCGGTGTGAGGTTTTTGAAATGACAATGGGTCTTGTTGGCCGCAAATGCGGCATGACACGTGTCTTTACGGAAGATGGGATATCGATCCCGGTCACCGTAATCGAGGCACAGCCAAACCGGATCACACAGGTGAAGACCGTGGAAAACGACGGCTATCGCGCATTGCAGGTGACTGCAGGTGCGCGCAAAGCGTCCCGCGTGTCCAAACCTGAAGCCGGCCACTTCGCCAAGGCGAAGGTCGAAGCCGGCGACCTAATCACGGAATTCCGTCTCGGTGCTGACGAGCAGCCCGAAGAGGGGGAGTTCGAAGCAGGTCAGGAG
>JAPPOI010000112.1:0-886 GCA_028818055.1 Boseongicola sp. | reverse complement strand
CTTTGAAGTCGGCCAGAAGGTCGATGTCATTGGCACCACCATCGGTAAAGGCTTCGCCGGTACCGTAAAGCGCCATAATTTCCGTACCCAGGATGCTACCCACGGCAACTCGCTTGCGCACCGCGCACCGGGCTCTATTGGCCAGAACCAGACGCCGGGTCGTGTATTCAAGGGTAAGAAGATGTCAGGCCACATGGGCAACGTGCGTCGCACAGCACAGAATCTTGAAGTGATTCGTGTTGATGGTGAACGCAACCTGCTCCTGATCAGGGGTGCCGTACCCGGACATAAAGGCGGTCGCGTAGTGGTGCAGCCCGCGGTCAAAGCGAGGGCGGCATCATGAAGCTCAAAACAGCAGGCAGTGGCACCGTAGATGTTGCGGATTCAGCGTTCGGTGCTGAATTCAATGAGGCGCTGGTACACCAGGTGGTCACTGCGTTTCTCGCGGGCGGACGTGCCGGCACCAAAGCCCAGAAGAATCGCGCAGCGGTTCGAGGTGGTGGCGCCAAGCCGTGGCGTCAGAAAGGCACGGGCCGGGCACGTGCAGGCACCATTCGCAGCCCGATCTGGGTCGGTGGTGGCCGCGCGTTCGCAGCCAAGCCACGGGACTACAGCCAGAAGGTCAACAAGAAGATGTACAAGGCAGCGCTGCGATCAGTGTTGTCAGAACTCGTACGTCAGGACCGCCTGATCATTACAGACTCGATCGAGATGAAAGCGCCGAAGACGAAAGAACTCGCCGGCATGTTGAAGAAAATGGATCTCGACAATGTATTGATCGTGAACGAAGCCTTCGACGAGAAAGTATTTCTTTCAGCGCGCAATCTGCCAGACGTCGGCATTTGCGATGCGGCGTCAATCGATCCGGTCGGACTGATGCGCTTCG
>JAPPOI010000100.1 GCA_028818055.1 Boseongicola sp. | reverse complement strand
GCCGGTGCAGGATATTTTGCGGTTACGCTTCACTGGATCGTGGAACCGTTTTTGGTCGATGCGGCAACCCACGGCTGGATGGCACCGGGTGCTTTGGTTCTTTTGTCTGGCGGATTGGCGTTGTTTTGGGCGGCCGCCGGTTGGGGCACGGTGAAACTTGGCACCTCCCGATGGTTGGCTTGGGCGTTGTTGCTGTCTGCCGCGGAAATTCTGCGCGGTCATATCTTTACTGGCTTCCCGTGGGGGCTTCCTGCGTACATCTGGGCGGAAACCCCGGTCCGAATGGTTGCCTCATTGGTGGGTTCATTCGGGCTTACTTTGATTACGCTGACCGCTACTGCTTTGACGGCAACCGAAGTCGTTAAACGCGGAATAATCCGCGGAGTTGCCACCGGACTCATCGCGACTGTTGTCCTATTCGGCCTGGGGTGGGGACTAGGCGGGCCCGATGAATTCTCTGACCGTCAGGTTCGACTTATTCAACCAAACGCCAAACAGTCCGAAAAATGGGATCCAGACAAAGCGATTACCTTTGTCCGACGCCAAATCGAGTACACCGGCGAAAATGCCGATAATGTCGATCTGATGATCTGGCCTGAAACGGCTATACCTTACCGACTTGATGGGGCGCAGCCCGTATTGGATCGCATTGCAGAAGAAGCAGGCGGTATTCCAGTTGTGACGGGTATCAACAGAACCGATGGCGAGAACTGGTTTAACAGCCTGATCGTTGTGGGTCCGGCAGGCGCGGTCGAGCAGACGTTCGACAAACAGCATCTCGTCCCGTTTGGGGAATACATCCCGTTCAGGCTGGATTTCCTGCGGGCGATGGCTGCCAGAAGCGATTACGGCTTTGCAAGCGGTCAACATGCGCGACGCATCTCAACACCATTTGGCGACGCCATACCTTTGATTTGCTACGAGGTGATTTTCCCGCGACATTCAAGATCTGTCGAAACGCGCCCCGCATTCCTGATGCAAATCACGAATGACGCCTGGTTTGGAAACTTTTCAGGCCCATTTCAGCATCTTAATCAGGCGCGATTCCGCGCGGTCGAACAGGGGCTACCCTTGGTTCGGGCCGCCAACACCGGTGTTTCCGCGATCATAACGCCAAATGGCACTGTCTCGGCAAAATTAGACCTGAATACAGCGGGTTACCTGGATGCGCCCATGCCACTTGCATCTCAGGCAACGATCTACGCTCGCATTGGTGACCTGCCTGTCTTCGTTGTCGTGGTACTGGGATTGGTTTTCCAAATTGCGGTGGCTCGACGCAAAGGCATTGCAAAGCGCGACCCAAACCAGTAACCGGACCAAACCGTCACAACGGCTTCCTGGCGTGACGGAGTGATTATGAATGGAGCACTTTTCATGAACAGGCAGAACTACACCTTCACCTCTGAGAGCGTTTCAGAGGGACACCCCGACAAAGTATGCGATCGGATTTCGGACGCCGTCCTTGATGCGTTTCTAACAGAAGAGCCAGAGGCACGCGTAGCGGCCGAAACCTTTGCTACAACCAATCGGGTTGTCATCGGTGGTGAAGTCGGCCTGTCCACGCCAGAGAAGCTGGACGATTTCATGGGGCGCGTTGAAGGCATCGCCCGCGACTGCATTCGCGATATCGGCTACGAACAAGACAAGTTCCATCACGCGACATGTGAAATCACGAACCTTTTGCACCGTCAGTCGGCACACATCGCTCAAGGCGTGGACGCCAGCGAAGACAAAGACGAAGGAGCAGGCGACCAGGGCATCATGTTCGGCTATGCCGTTCAGGAAACCCCGGAATTGATGCCTGCTCCAATTCATTACTCACATGCGATTCTGAAGCGACTGGCAGAAGTCCGGAAGTCCGGCGCGGAACCAACGCTCGGGCCCGACGCCAAGTCACAGCTTTCCGTTCGTTATGAAGATGGCAAGCCGGTCGAAGTGACGTCGATTGTTCTTTCGACCCAGCATCTTGACGAAGCGATGACTTCGGATGACGTCCGTGCCGTGGTTGAGCCCTATATCCGTGAAGTGCTGCCAAGCGCCTGGGTCAGTGACGCAACCGAATGGCACGTTAATCCAACCGGCAAGTTCGTCATTGGTGGACCGGACGGTGATGCCGGCCTGACCGGTCGTAAAATCATTGTCGATACATATGGCGG
>JAPPOI010000414.1 GCA_028818055.1 Boseongicola sp. | reverse complement strand
GTATCTCGGCTACTGAATGACAAGACCGACCTTCGAACTTTCGTGATTGATGTGAATTCGCAAAGTTTCCTTGGGTTTTGCCGAGACGGACGCGAGTACGATTTTGTTTTCAATCTGTCGGCGATGAAACACGTCCGCAGTGAAAGCAACGTATATTCGCTTGCCCGCATGATCGAAACGAACGTGCTGGCGACCAACCGGGTCATCGCGGAATTGGCTAAGAACTCAGAATTCAAATACTTCTGCGTTTCTACCGACAAAGCTGCCAACCCGGTCAACCTGATGGGTTGCTCGAAACTTGTGATGGAGAACTACGCGTTCTCGAACAACGCCGGCATTGCCGTAAGCTCGGCCCGGTTTGCAAACGTGGCCTTTTCAAACGGGTCCCTTCTGCAAAGCTTTGATCGGCGCATGCAAGAACACCAACCGCTGGTCATACCACAAGGCATCAAAAGGTTCTTTGTTTCACAAAGTGAGGCCGGCGCGATCTGTGTTTTAAGTGGTGTTCTCGCTCCGCACCGGGGCATTCTGGTTCCGTCTGAGGCAGCGGATCTGCATCTCATTCCTTTTGAGGATATCGTGACAGCATACCTTGAAATTCAGGGGTACGCGCCCGAGTTCGTTGACGAAGACGCTGTACCGGCGACCCCGCGACCCGGCGACAAAACTTGGCCAGTCATCGTCAGCAAGGTCGACACGACAGGGGAAAAGCCATTCGAGGAGTTCGTAGGCAACGGCGAAGATCTGAGCGACAGCCCATTCAGCGATTTGTCTTTGGTTGTGAAGCAAAGTGCGCCGCCGGACCTGTCGCTCGAAGAATTCGAGAACCGCCTGTCAAAGCTGATCCAATCCGGCAGCTCCAAGAAGATCGACTATGTCAATCTGCTGACCGACTCCGGCGCAAGCCTAAGCTATTCGGACTTAGGAAAGTACTTGGACGACAAGATATAATACCCCTACCGTAAGTTCAGGGTTTCGAACGAACCAGAGCAAACGACAGCGGGGGATGGAGATGCGTTCCAGCGACGGCAAAACACGCAGCGTAGTCAGCGATCAGCAGGGAGCTGGATGGGATTATTCCATCACCCGCCATCCGTATCACGAACACGAACGCCCCAAAGGCGCGCATTACTGCGTGTACAACCGTCGGCTGATGGCGATTTGGTTCGATGATCAACCTGTCGAAGACGGGTATTGGCTTTTGCGCCGCAAGGCAGCGGTGTTGCACACCGGCGAATACGTACTTGAGTTTCGCGGCCCCGACGCTGAAGCACTGCTGGACAAGCTATTCACCAAAGACATCACGAAAGTAAAAGTTGGCCGGTGTGGCTATGGGTTGGCGTGCTACGAAGACGGCGGGCTGCTTGTCGACGGCATCTTGCTACGATTGGCGGAAGATCGTTTTTGGTACGCACAAGCCGACGGTGATTTCTACAGTTGGGCCCGGGCGCATGCGGCCGGAATGGACGTCTCCATCACCGACCCAGACGTCTTCGTCAGCCAAGTCCAGGGGCCGAATTCGCTGAAGATCCTTGAAGCTGCTGCAGGCGGATTGCCTGAGAAGTTTTCCTACTTTGCATGCACTAAAGTCGACTTGGGCGGACAAGAGGTCGTCATAACCCGCACCGGATATACCAACGAGCTTGGATGGGAGTTCTACACCGCACCCCACCATGACGCTGATGCGCTTTGGGCGCATTTGCAAAAAGCGGGAACGGAATTCGGCATAGAGCTCTTTGGTCTGGATTCCATGAACATCCGTCGCATCGAAGCCGGGATCCTGAATGCGGGATCGGACTTCAACGCAGAAACGACCCCTTATGCAGCAGGTTTGGGCCGGTTCGTTGATGAAGACAAGGGCGATTTCATTGGTAAGTCAGCACTGGCCACAGCCGACCGAGGAAGACGCTCGCACGGGATCAAATGTCCACAGGGTGAGCCATTGATCTCGGGCGAAGTCTTTGTGGATGGGACAAACGTTGGCACGGTCACAGCGGGCGCCATATCGCCTTATCTGGAATGCGGCGTGGGCATCGCTTTGATGACCACTTCTGACTTTGGGCCTGGCACGTCCATAGAAGTCCGGTGCAAGGACGGTTCTTGCCAATCAGCTGAGCTGGTCGAGATGCCGATGTACGACCAAGCTTGCGAAATACCTCGCGGTAAGCTGGTGGACATACCTTAATCAGGGGGAACGCGGGCAGGTTCTGAACAAAACTCCGATACGTGCAGTTAGGGTGAATTTGAGCGCAGATGCGCACGGACCTGACAACGGGAGAAATTCGCGTATACTTACCTTATTGAACGGAGTGAGGCGGTGATCTGACCAATCAACTCCATACCAAAAGTCACGAATCCGGACTGCTCACGCTTGCGTGGATTGTATGCGTTGCAGTGGGCATATTCATGGCTGTTCCCCATGCACCACATCTACACGCGACAGGCGAAGAGACAGGTGTTCAGACAAACAGATTGGCTGACGATCACACAAAATTCCCAGATAACGCAGAATATTGCCATGGCGGGCCTGTGTGCCACACAACAGGTCTCGCACTTACAGTATCAGTGACAGCAACTGCTCATTATCCACCGGCACACTTTCTGCAGGTCGTTGGTGGGTTTTCTGATCTCGACAATCCCGAATTCGATCCACCGCCTCCACGCACCTTTTTGTGAAAAGCCGAAAGCAACTTTCACAAAAAGGGACAAATCAATGAGTACCAAAGAACTGTACACCGCAGCGGCGTTTACCGTTGCACTGTTTCTGGGCGCCTCGGTCGTGCTGGCGGCTGGAGCCCACTCTGGCGGGCACGAGGATGACGATGACCATTCGACGGACGACATGCTGGAGGGGATGCGAGAGCTTCACGCCGATCACGACCACGGGCACGACTTTGCCGCGATGGATCATATTTCAGAAGATGACATGCACCGAACCCTGGATTTTCTGGTGGATGTTGGTCTTGTCGTACCGAACATGGACAGCCAACGCGGCGCTGAGCTGTTTTTTGAGAAGGGATGCATCGTGTGTCACGTGGTTAATGGGGTCGGTGGAGAAATTGGTCCGTCTTTCAATGCAGCCGACATGCCGCATCCCATGAATGCCTTCGAGTTTGCTGCGCGCATGTGGCGCGGAGCTCCTGCAATGGTCGCCATGCAAGAGGATTTGTTTGGTGAGATGATCCAACTCGATGGACAGCAGCTCGCTGATATTGTTGCCTTTGTGCACGATGAAGGTGCCCAGTCCGAGGTATCAGCGGATCAAATCCCAGCCAATTTTCGAGATTTGATTCCGTGAAAACACTAGCGCTGAAATGAGCCATCTAACCGGACCGCGTAAGCGGTCCGGTACACCACAGATAACATGCGCCGAGGAAACGGAGACAACTCCGCCCGATAGCCAATGGGCCAACAAGCTCACTGTTGCGTTTGACATAATACAGGAGAAGGCGCCTGTTGGCTGGGGTGGTAGGATTCGAACCTACGATACACGGTACCAAAAACCGCTGCCTTACCACTTGGCTACACCCCAGCAGGCTGGCGTTACTTACGCGGAGCCGCGGCTTGGTTCAAGCCCCGATGCAGCTAAAATTCTCTACCCAATTCTCTAGTTGGAAACCTGTTCGCGAAGCACGGCAACTGTCAAAGAAACCAGCAGATAAAGTGCCGAGAAAATCAACAGAGTGATGAGCGTGTTTTCGAACACTTTCGGGTAGGTTGGTACGTCCGGCGGGATGGGGGCGACGCCCAGCGACAAAAAACGTACCTGGCGCATCGCTTCTATGCGAGCCGTCTCCATTTGCTGCAACGATTCTTGCATGATCATCGTGCGCGTCTCTAGATCGACCTCGGCCATACGCAACTGCGCGGAGATCGATGCAAGCGATCCTTGGGCGTTGGTTTCGGTTGTCATTTGAAGACGCAAATCAGCGATCAGCTGTTCCAGGCGACGAATATCGCCTTCAACGCCGGCGACACGCGCCTGATTGGGTCGTGCGTTATCCAACAGTTGCTGCAACTGAAGACGTTTTTCGGCAAGTTGGACTTCGAAATTCGAGATCTGGCCCATCAGAGAGCTGGTCTCGGATGCAGGGTCCAGTACGCCAAGCTGTTCCTGTAAGTTTAGTACGCGTTGCTGCGCATCCACCATCTTTTGCTCGGCCTCGGAAAAGCTTTCCAGCGACCCACGCATCTGGTCGGCACGCTTGCGTTCAGTCACCTGATCGACGCGGTCTTCGGCGTAACCGATCAATGCCTCGGAAAAAACACGCGACATATCCGGCGACAGGGCCGAAACCTCCATTCGCAGCACGCCTTCGGTTGGGTCATACCCAACCTGCACATTGTCTTGATAATGCTTGTAAACGTCCTCGTTCGAGGCATCCATCGGCAGTCGCTGGATGCCATCAATGTCGCCAGCGCTAAAATGTGCGCGGTACCCGTGGTCTCCGTCCAACAAGCCCAAGGCTTCGCGAGAGGTCAGGAAGTCCTGAACCATGATGCTGTCTTGGCTGGTCGCCATGGCGGTGCCGCCCAACAAACCACCGCTTGCCGCGGTGGACTCGGCTTGCTGCACAATGAACTCAGATTTTGTTGCATAGCTTGGCGTCGCCACGAACGCGAAATACATCCATGCCAAGAACGTGGGCAGGAAAACGAACGCGGTCAGACGTCCGAAAAGGAACAGAAGGTTCCTGCGGCGTCGACGCACGATATCGCGCTGAATCCGCTCCATCTCGCTGGTGATGAAGGGTTGATCGGGTCGATGCTCGCCCGGAAGCTGAACTTTTTCAGTTTCGATTTTCTGAGGCAGCTGAGTTTTCTGCGTGCCCTGAGAAGGTTTTGATGACGGTTTTGCCGCCTGAGACTGGCTTTGTGTTTGGCGTTGCGGCTGTTCCGCAGGTTCTTTGGCAGCAACAAGCTCAATCATATTGGCACGATCAAAGGGATCGATACCCTTGGCGCGCAACAGACGCACCGCATCAAAGTCTGAACTTGGTTTTAGCCCATGCTTTTGTGCCAGGCGACGGGCCATCCGAAGCTGACGGCCAGTTAACCCTTCACGCCGAACCTCGGCAATACCTTCTTCGCGTGCAGCGTTTTCGGCCTCTGCCTTGGCAGACCCCGGGAATGCCATATCGCCAAACCCGTCCTCAGCCCCGATCGGAAGCTCGGTCGATTGCGACCTTTGCGTTGGCTGCGCCGACGAGTTCCGCCGGATGCGGAACTTACGCGCTTTGGGTTTCGTAGTCATATAACTCTTTCGCCTCTTCGAGCGTCTCGAACATGTGCAGCTGGCCGTTCCGAAGAACGGCGGCTGACTTGCAAAACTTTTCCAGTGTGCTGGCTTGATGCGACACGATCACTACGGTCGCGGTCTTCAGCCGTTCAGCCAGGATCTGACCGGCCCGTTTGTTGAACTCGACATCGGTTGTTGACGGCATGCCTTCATCGATCAGGTAGATATCGAAATCCAAAGCAAGCAGTAGCGAGAAACTGAAGCGTGCGCGCATCCCTGCCGAATATGTGCCAACGGGCATATCGAAATATTCTTCCAACCCGCAAACCCATCGGCAAAATGCTTCCAGATAGTCTGGGTCCTTGCCGTAAAGGCGGGCAATGAAGCGGCAGTTTTCCATCGCGGACAGACGTGTCGATACACCGCCCATAAACCCCAAAGGAAAGGAAATTCGTGATCTGCGGATGATCTGGCCTTCGTCCGGCTTTTCGAGCCCGGACATCATGTTTACGAGCGTTGTCTTCCCGGTTCCGTTGGGCGCAAGAATGCCAAGCGAGCTTCCAAGCTCCACACGAAAAGAGGCGCGATCAAGGATAACCTTGCGCCTCTGCCCCGTCCAAAAGGACTTGCTGACGTCCTTGAACTCGATCATGCGATCACTCGCGATTGCCCCAATAGCGCCGACATTCTTTTATCGGCTGGTTCGACCTTACACAGGCCTTTGGCAAGATTATGGCCGATCCGATAGGCCCGAGGCAATCCGGAAGCGCGAATCTGCCGAAGTATTATTGCGATTTTGGCGCGAAACAGCTTAGTTTGGCTGCTTTTCGACCCGTGTCACGATGCCAGCGACGATCGAGATCACTGCAGCAAAGAAACTGAGTAGTGCACCCATCTTCGCAGCATTCTGAACCGGACCTGGTTCAAACTCGACAGTTGCTATGAACAAAGACACGGTAAAGCCAATAGCTGCGACACATCCTATGACGAACAGATCGATGGTTCGCATGCCTGCGGGCAGGCCCAGTTTCATTGGTCCTGCGGCGAACCAGCCGAACAGTAAAACGCCTATCGGCTTACCGATGATCAATCCGGCCAAGACAAGCCAGGTGGGTTCGGCAATCGCCGAAAACTCGACACCAGCGTTCAGCAGTCCAAAGAAGAACAGGATCACCTCAACTGGGTGTTTCAGAATATGTTCGCAGTGGTTCAGCAGATCGGTCAGATACTGCTCGGCTTCGCTGAAGATACCGAATGCGCGATCCGCATGCGGGATGGTTGGTACGATCGGCAGCAATCCGAGTGCGGGGTGCAAGCCGCTTTCCTGAAAGCCATACCAGCTCAGGCAGGCGGCGATCAGGTAGGGCCAGAACCCCAGCTTTTCACGCACCCAAGTCGAACGGCGGCGCAATTGGTCGCCGCGGTCCAGTCGGCGCGGCAGCCAGTTGAAGAAGACATACACACCAACGGCAGCGAACAGCGAAAGCAGTAGCCAGACCGGCGCCAGGTTCCCGGCCGGATAAAAGACCGCCAGAATGATCAGGCCCGCAGCGTCATCGGCGATGGCCAGAAGCAGCAGGAACCGGACCGCCGGGTGACCGGCACCGAAAACAATCCGCCCCACCAGATAACTGAATGCGATGTCGGTAGCGGTAGGAATGGCCCAGCCGTTGGCAACGGCGTCGTACACATCCGAGCCAAGGAACGCAGCCAAGCCCAGGTAAACAGCGATCGGACCGAACATGCCGCCGGCAGTCGCAAACAAAGGTGTCGCCGCCTTGCGGCCCCGAAGCGAGCCATTCTTCAAAATGATGGCTTCCCAGACTTCCTTGGCTGCAATCGCAAAGAAGAACGCCATCAAGACGTCGTTGACAAGATAGTGAAGGGTCAATGAACGATATTCGACATTTCCAGCGGCGTCGTAATGCGGATGACCGACGATGGATTTGTGGATCAGTTCGAATTCGACGAAGTGGTGATAAGAGGTCGCGTCGATGTTCGCCCAAACCAGCGCAATCAACGCACCCACGATCAACAGGATTGAGTAGTTGGTTACGAAATCCCAGACGCGATACATTGCCATCCTCCGTCAAATGTTACGGGAGTAGACCAGCTTACATCGCGAGGGGCAAGGTGGCTCTGGCTTACATGGCAAGGAAAGCCCAGGCCAATCCGGCCAAAAGCGATCCCACTAGTGCAATTCCAAGGTATGCGAAGAATACGCGGGGCTTTACCAGCGCCCAAACCGCAACGGCGGCGGGAATACAGCTAACGCCTCCGGCAAGGACGAACGACATCGCCGCACCGGGCGCCATGCCTTGCGCCAAGAGTGCATCAACCAAGGGAACTGCGGCGTAGCCATTCAAATAGGCGGGTGCCCCGACAAGCGCGCCCAGGAAAATTGGCGTGAAACCTTCTCCACCCAAGAATCCTGCAATCCAGTCAGACGGCACATAGGTCAGCATCAAGGATTCCAGCATGTAGGCCAACATGAGCCACTTGCCGAGGAACAGGGCGTTGTCGATCACGGTATCTCTGAAAACTATGCGTCGTTCAGGTGTGCTCCAAAACGTCCAGTTGACCTGCCCTTCGAACGGCGAAGGACCGCAGCCGCAGCAGCCGCCTGACTTCACTTCCTTCAAGGGGTCCGCAAAGACCGCCGACCGGGCGAAAAAGTAGACCGTTGCGCCGCCAAGCAAGCCAATTCCTACGGCCGAAATCGTTTTTGCAACCGCAAAGTCCAACCCTAGAGTTCCTGCGGTTATCAAAAACATCGCCGGATCCATCAAAGGCGAGGACAGCCAAAAGGCCATCACGGCAGACAGAGGTGCTCCGACCGCCAGAAGGGCTGCAATGAATGGGATGACCTCGCAAGAACAAAAGGGAGACAAGCCTCCTAGCAGCGCCGCCATAAAGATCATGCGCACTTCCCGGCCTTCGAACGCTTTGGCCAAAATGGCCTCGGCACCGGTTGCCTTCAGATACCCAACCGCAAGCACGGCGAACACGATAAACACACCGGTTGTCGCCATTGCTTCACCAGCAAAGCGAATAGTTTCAATGGCTTGCCCGCCGTCGAACACAGCGACAATCAGCGGCACCAGAACAACTGCGGCCCAGGCCTTGTCAAGTTTCCAGGTTGTCGTCGGCGATTGTGAAACTTCAGCCATTACTTGTGATCCACGTGCGGGGACGACGCGTCAGCACAGCATTCGTCCAATAGAAATTCTGACAGGATTTTCATCTCGTCATACGCGGCACCGACGCAGATGATCTTGCGCCCTTCTTTGGCCTGCCGAACCAAACCGGCGCCGGATAGGATTTTCATGTGATGCGTCAGTGTCGAGCCCGTTACGCCCGACCGTTCGCCCAAATCACCAATGGACAACCCATCCGGCCCAGCGCGGACGATGATGCGGAGAACAGCCAAACGCTGTTCAGAACCAAGTGCGGCAAAGGCCGATGCCTTTTGTGCCAGATCAAGTTCGGTGAGCGACTCGTGTTTCATATTTCGATATTTCTAGAAATGTCGAAATGATGTCAACCCCCGACCTGGACGCCCTTTCATCAAACCGCTAGGCAGTTCGAATGTCGCACTCTTCTTTGGCTGCTGAAATTCGCGGTTGCCGGCTATGCGCCGAAAGATTTCAAAACACCGCAACTCAACACGAGCCGCGCCCGGTGGCGTGGTTCGAAAAGGGCGCGCGTATTCTGATTGCCGGACAAGCCCCCGGTCTCAGGGTCCATGAAGCAGGCAAACCATTTTGGGATCGGTCCGGCGACCGCCTTCGTGACTGGATGGGCGTTGACGAAGACACATTCTATGACACGCGCAAACTGGCAATCGTTCCAATGGCGTTTTGCTTTCCCGGATACGATGCAAAGGGAAGCGATCTTGCGCCACCGGCGATATGCGCAAAGACGTGGCGATCGAATGTCATGGAGCATCTCGGTGAAATGCCGCTTACGCTTCTCATCGGTGGATACGCCATGCGGTGGCATCTGGGGGCGAAAACCAACGTCACCGAAACCGTGAAAAACTGGCGCGAATTTGCACCTTCTATCTTCCCATTGCCTCATCCCTCGTGGAGAAATACAGGCTGGCTGAAGAAGCACCCGTGGTTCGAGCTTGAGCTCTTACCGGTTCTCAGAAAGCAAGTAAGGGACGCATTGGCGACATGAGCGAGACTGCCCTCGATACGGCGCATCGGAACATGGAAGAAACCGGCTCCGATGAAGCGCGCCTTCGCTTTTTCGGGCAGTTCGCGGGAACGGAACTATTCCTGCTTCTTGAAGCCGAAGCCGCCGGAGATACTGTCGAGCCGCGGATATACGAAACCGAACAAGGGTCTTTCACTTTGGTATTCGATACCGAAGACCGATTGACGGCTTTCGCTGAAGGTCCCGCGCCTTATGCCGCTGTTTCCGGAAGAGCGCTGGCAGGCATGCTTTCAGGCCAGAACATCGGCATTGGATTGAACCTGGGCGTAGCACAATCGGCGTTTCTATTTGGTGCCGATAGCGTTTCGTGGCTTGAGCAAACAGTTGCAGCACCGCCCAGTGAAACCAGCGACATTCCTGTGTCCGTCGAAGCACCGCATGGGCTTCCCGAGACGCTATTGAAAGAACTTGATGCGCGTCTTTCCCAGACCAATGGCATCGCGCAAACTGCGTGCCTTGTCCGCGCCACTTATGCTGGCGGATCGCAAAATCATCTTATGGCGTTTATTGGCGCGACTCCTGCAGCCGAACCCGCCTTGGCACAGTTGGTCAACGAAGCTTTGATCTTTTCCGGGCTTGAGGCCGGATCGCTGGATGTCAGCTTCCTTGATGGAAGTCATCCGGTCGTCGGCAGTTTGATGAATGCGGGGCTCAGGTTCGACCTTCCACAACCTGTTGCTGCACACGTGCCATCGGCGCCAGGCACCGACCCAGACAATCCACCAAAGTTGCGATAGGCTCAGTACCCGGCGGCGCGATCTACCAGCTGCAATAACGGCTCGCCAGCTTCACGCCGAGGGATGTTTTCGGGAACGACTGTTGCGGCGCTTGTGGC
>JAPPOI010000023.1 GCA_028818055.1 Boseongicola sp. | reverse complement strand
GGACTACGAAATGGTGTTCATTGATGGCCCATTGGTCGGGAACGGACTTGTAGGGATGCCAGACCTTGTCTGCCCGGTTGGCCACGCGTGCGTGAACAATTCGGCATTGAGCGGCGTGTTCTTCGGGCCAAACGGCGAAGAGATCACAGGTGTTATCGGGTTTGACGCCTTGGTTGAAGGCGGAGAGTTCAACTACCAGTATGTTGGCGCTGCTGGTTTCACCTCCAGCGAATTCGTCGAATAGCTACTGGCGTCTTTGGCGCCAACGCTCTCTCAAAACCTCCAAACGCATCGACAGGCTATCCTTGCTGCTGGCCAATTGCCTGACTGTCATGCGACGGCGTCGCACGACCGCGCGCGCAACCCGGAAGTCGAACCGTCTTTTCTTTTCAAGATATGATTGCGGCAACCTGTTTTGAATGAAGCGCCAAAGCCACCCAAGCTGTAAGAATGCGACCGTCTTGAACGCCATCTTTCTGATTGTGAGCCACGTCATTTGCACCAACGAACTGAAGGCAGCGAGGAGCCAAAACGGAAGTTTGACCGAGAACAGGATGAGCCAAAGGCCTATCGAGGAGACTGAAAGGCCCAAAAGTGCGAACAGCACTATCAACGCAGCGACGATTTGGACCGGCCAGTCCAGGTCCATGTACCAATTCAGCAGGGCGTCATAGTTGCCGCGGATTGCTTCACGATACTTCCCGATCCAAGCCGAAAACTTCTTGATGAGGGCATTGCCCACCAAAAGAGGAAGAAGGGTTGTCATCGCCCACTTCTTCAAAAGCTCAATCCGAAAGAATGTTGCTGTTTCCGCCTTCAGCCAAGTCAGAATTGCCGGAAGCTCAATTGAGACGATCTTCTTTGCGATGATCTTAAGCTGAACAAGGATCAACCCCAACGCAATTAAGACATCCTGACCGAAGTGCATCGTCAGGGCGATCGAGGCCGAGACGACAGCGAAAAGGATGGCCAATGCACGAACGAGCATGAATGTTACTTAGAGGGTGTTGCAGCTCTGGATCCAGAAGCCAGACACAGAAAAGGCGTAGCGGGTCTTCTCCGCCACGCCTGTTCAGGTTTTTTCAATGCTTAACCGGCGAGAGCCTCGGCAAGATTCTCGTCAATCTTCTCAAGGAACCCGGTTGTTGTGAGCCACTGCTGATCCGGACCAACGAGAAGAGCGAGGTCTTTTGTCATATGACCGGACTCGACAGTGTCCACGATGACCTTTTCCAAAGTTTCAGCAAAGTTCATCAACGGTGCATTGTCGTCCAGCTTGGCGCGGTGCTTCAGGCCACCTGTCCAAGCAAAGATCGACGCGATTGAGTTGGTCGACGTTTGCTCACCTTTCTGGTGCTGGCGATAGTGGCGCGTCACGGTTCCGTGCGCCGCTTCCGCTTCGACAATCTTTCCATCGGGCGTCATCAGCTGCGATGTCATAAGACCCAGCGACCCAAATCCCTGTGCGACCGTGTCCGACTGAACATCGCCGTCGTAGTTCTTACAGGCCCAAACAAAACCGCCGTTCCATTTCATCGCGCAAGCGACCATGTCGTCGATCAGGCGGTGTTCATAGGTGATGCCGGCCTTCTTGAATTTATCTTCAAATTCTTCCTCGTAGACTTTTTGGAACAGCTCGAGGAAGCGACCGTCATACTGCTTGAGAATGGTGTTCTTGGTCGACATGTAGACCGGCCAACCAAGGCTCAGGCCATAGTTCATAGATGCACGTGCGAAATCGATGATCGACTGATCGAGGTTATACATCGACATGAAAACACCAGACGCCGGCGCCTTGAACACTTCGTGCTCAACCACTTCACCGTCATCGCCAACGAATTTCATGCTGAGCGTGCCAGGGCCGGGGAATTTCATGTCGGTTGCGCGGTACTGGTCGCCAAACGCATGACGGCCGATGACGATCGGCTTTGTCCAACCGGGCACAAGGCGTGGAACGTTCGAACAGATGATCGGTGCACGGAAGACAACACCGCCCAGGATGTTACGGATGGTGCCGTTCGGCGACCGCCACATCTTTTTCAATCCGAATTCTTCAACGCGGGCTTCGTCCGGTGTGATTGTCGCACATTTCACGCCGACGCCGACCTCTTTGATCTTTTCGGCTGCGTCGATGGTGATCTGGTCTTCGGTGCGATCACGCTCTTCG
>JAPPOI010000443.1 GCA_028818055.1 Boseongicola sp. | reverse complement strand
CTTCGGCGGTTGAGCAAGAGGCATACCATCCAAAGCGACCACCCAGCCATCCAAGCCGGCAAGCGACAGTTGGAACACACGCGCGTTTGCAGCATTGATAATGCGAAGTCGCAAGCGATCGTGCCGTTTTACAGACTTGGACAGATTGTACTGTCCGTTCGTGGTTATGTAATTTCCGAGCCGACCGGCATGGCTTAGATCGTGCATCGCCCCGAACGAATTCGCGATCTGGGCAGTTTCCGGATCGATCAACCAGTCATCAAGGATCAAGACCTCTTCATGGTCGATATCAATCGGATCGGGTTCTTCGACAATAAGCGCGCCATGAAGACCGCGGGCCACCTGTTCGAATGATCTATTGTGTGCATGGTACCAATATGTACCTGCATCAGGCGCTACAAAATCATAATCAAATGACGCGCCAGGTGCGATCGCGTCCTGAGTGAGACCGACGACACCGTCCATTGCGTTGTCTATTCGGATTCCGTGCCAATGCGTCGAGGTCGCATCAGGCAAGTTGTTTACCAATCGCCTTTGAATGCGAGCGCCTTGCGCCACGCGTATTTCCGGACCAGGCGCGAGACCTTCAAAACCCCAGATTCGAGTTTGGCCGTATTTTTCGGGCAAAAGCTGAATATCGGCGACTCTGGCATGCAAGTCACTGTTGGCTGCGGCCTGAGCGCCGACAGCGCCAAGCGCAGTCAGCGCGGCGCCAGCGGCAATGAATTGTCTTCGGTTGAAGCTGTTATCCATTTTTTTGAGCCCTATCTCGGAAACTACGGTTGTCACGACATCAGGTTCACTACCAAAGCATCATGAAGCCCAGGCTTTAGTCCCCGAAGTGCGGTTGGAGCGGCAATTCTGATATCTGCACGGGCAGAAAGCAAATTTGCCGCCTACGCACTCTTCGGTCAGCTTCCGACCTGGAACTCAATGGTTCCAACCATGCCAGACTCTCTGTGTCCAGGTACGTTGCAAGCAACACCAACTTCTGTGGCACGTTCGGGGAATTGCCAGATGATCTCCCGGCTTTCACCAGGCTCCATTAGAACAGCATTTGCATCTTCATGCATCATGCCCATGCTACGCATTTTTTCATGATCAATTCGATCGAAATCAATCATGCCTTGATCAATCATCTTTTCCATCTCACCCAAGTGAGCCACCCAGTTTTCTTCGGTTCCAATATTGAATTCATGAACCGCATCACCCTCGTTGATTACGACGAACCGAATGGTTTCTCCCGCCTTTACATCGATCGCTGACGGTTCAAAGTACATTTCTCCCATCCGCACTTCGATGGTCCGGCTTACGTGATGTTCGACACCGGGTTCACCGAACTTGGTCTTTTTCCCATGACCTACATCGGCAAGCGCAGCCGTTGCGGACACTGCAATTGCTCCCACTGACAGGCATACCGTGAGTGATTTAAGTTTTGGCATTTCAGAGATTCCTTTACTGCTCATACTGAAACTTTGCTTGGTGATTTCGGGATAATTTCTGGTTCAACGCGGCTTACTCGCCGCGATGGGTCATTCGATCCCATTTGCGCGTTGGAGTTCACGCACATAGGCAACGATCATCTTCACATCGCCATCGGTTACACCGTCGACTGCTGGCATATTGCCAAATCGCCAATGATGCGCCCGCACGCCATTCTTTGCCGCGAGCAAGAATGCCGCGTCGCCATGATGGCTGGGTTCATAAATCTTGTGAACGAGAGGAGGCGCTACGCCATCTTGTCCGGCTGCATTAGCACCATGACAGACCGCGCATTTGGCCTCGAAAGCGACCTGTCCGATCTTCGCATTTGCTGAAAGTGTCTCCGGCAAGACCACCTGCACCATTGCAGCTCCACCCGACCGAGATTGAACGATCTCTGAAGGCGCATCTGTTGCGTCGTCTCCGGTCCACCAAAAGCCCACGGAAATAATTGCCGCAACAGCGACAGCGAGAAGAGTATATCGGCCCATTAGATTAGCTTTACCTGGGTACCCACAGGCGTCCGGTCGTACACCTCAATGACGTGCTCGTTGTATAATCCGATACAGCCGCTGGAAGAACGCCTCCCAATCTTTCGCGTGTCATGTGTGCCGTGAATTCGGTAGTACTGCCAAGACAGATGTAACGCACGAACGCCAAGAGGGTTATCTGGTCCCGGTGGCATGTATGCGGGCAACGTGGGATCACGCTCTCGCATTGAAGGGGTTGGCGTCCAGTCTGGCTCAGGGTCTTTGAAAGTGATCTCTGTATAGCCACGCCGTGTCAGTTCGTCCGTCATCGGAACCGAAGTCGGATAAATGAACATCGTACCATCTGGCGTCCATTGCTGAAGGACACGCGAATTGGTGTCAGAGATAATGATACCTTTGCCCAGTCGGTCAAAGTGATCTTGCCAGTCGTGCATCTTGAATGCCGACGCATTGCGTCTGACGACGCCGTTTGATTCCGCGCGTACAATCGCTGGCGCACTGACAAATACTGCGCCTATGCCGCCTATTAACGCGCGCCGAGAAACCTTCGATCGGTTCTTGCCTTGCATGGGTTTGCCTCAATTCCATGTCGAACGCAGTTTTACTAACGTACAACAGCTCATTCAGGAACGCGTAACCCCCTGCTTTTTTGTAAGGAATTGTATCAACCAGATACCTGAGATGCTTTCTCAAGCAATGCGTTCTTGAATTGGGTCTGCCTTATCCTGCGACTGCCCCTCATGCTCGGCATTGGTGGATTTGATAGCCCGAGGCATGGCCAACGGAAGAACCACTCGAACACGAAGCCCACCTTCATCGCGATTTGCCAATTCGATGGAACCACCATGTTCAAGTACGATACTGCGCGCGATTGAAAGACCCAAACCGTGGCCACCTGTTTCAAGCGATCGAGATTGCTCTATCCTTTGAAAGGGTTTGAATACTTCATCAATCCGATCCTCCGGGATTCCGGGACCGTTGTCGTCCAAACAAATTTCGATACCCTCATCAATTACATTCCACGACAGCACTGGCCCATAACCGTATCGCTGCGAGTTTTCGATAAGGTTTCTCAATGCACGGCGCAGTGCCATGGGTTTGACCTGAACTTCTGCGTTCGGCCCCATTTGCAGTTTGAGGTCGCCTTGGGCATCATTGTAGATGCCAGACAGGTAGTCTTTAATTTGAACGCGCTGTGGGTCTTCGCCGTGACCGACGCCGCGGGCGTAGGTCAACGTAGCTTCAACCATATTCTGCATCTCATCGAGTGACGTCGAAATACCATCTTTGGTTTCTGGATCCTCAACCATCTCCGCCCGCACCCGAAGTGCTGTCAGCGGCGTTCGAAGATCATGTGCGAGCGCAGCCAACATTTGGGTTCGATCGGCGACGAAACGCGCAAGCCGAGCCTGCATTTCGTTCAGCACATTGGTCAGCTCTCTAACTTCTATTGGGCCCGCGGGTACTATTGGTCCCTCTTTGCCCCCTCGACCGAACTCTTCTGCTGCCGATGCAAGCTCATTCAATGGCCGTATCAGGCGTGTCAACAGGAACCAAAAGATCACGAGAATAAGAACTGAAGACGTAAGGACAAATGAAAGAGTTGATGCTCGAGACCACTGTATCGGAGGTTTCTCAAAGCGCGTGGCAACGTTCAGCCAGCGCCCCCCCGAAATAGAGAGCGAAACTTCCATCTCGATGGTTTCCAATGTTCCGCGCATCATTTCGGTATGCATTTGCGCCATTTCTGGCGACAAATTTGGCAAAGGAAGAAGCCCCTGCTCAATATCATGGACCTCGACACGGATGTCCCGACTAAAGCCGTCGTTCAAAAGCGCCCGAATACGGGCCTCAACTGCACCATCCTGGTTATGGTTTGTGTGTGTGACCGACGGTTCTTCGGTAAGTTCGAAGCGCACCAAAGGTGAGGTCGCGGCAGCAACGATCTCGTCATGAAACTCTGATGGTGCGCCCTCGATCAACCTGGCCACATTAGCGGCGCGTCCAGCCGCCTCGCTTCCAATCGCGGCTTGCACCGCCAAAGAACGTTCATCAACGAAGACCCAAAGCCCCACGACTTGCGCAACGAACAGAACCGACACAACAAGAAGCGCAATCTGAGTTCGAAATCCCATGCGCATTAGCTCTCAAGCTCCACGTCACAATTCATGCAATAGCCGCCATTTCGAACCGTCGATATTATCCTTGGTCTTAGGACATCGGGCTCAATTTTTCGGCGAAGCCTCGAAACTTGGTTGTCAATTGTCCGGTCAAGCGGTCCAGCAACACGACCAGCCGTCAGCTCTAGAAGTCCGTCTCGACTAATGACTTCGCGCGGACGCTCTAGAAAGACGGTAAGCAGTTTCGCTTCGGCGGTCGTCAACGCCGTCGACACGCCGTCTTCTGCAATCACCCGACCCGTATCGTGATCAAACGTAATCCCAGCAAAATGCGCACGTTTGCCCGCCAAATTGCCACCGTGAGGTGCAGGCTCGTTGCCTGTGCGGCGCAATATGGCGTTGATCCTTGCCAGAAGTTCCCGTGGGTTAAAGGGTTTGGCCAAATAGTCGTCGGCCCCGGTGTCTAGTCCTTGAATGCGGTCATTGTCTTCACCAAGCGCAGTCAGCATCAAAATTGGCGTAGTACGTTGTTCTTTTCGAAGACGCGCGCAAGCCGCCAATCCGTCCTCACCTGGCATCATGATATCGAGCACTATTAGATCAGGTGCTTCGCTGACGAGGAATTCATCCATTTCTTTAGTGTTGCTGGCGCCGGTCGCCTTCATCCCATTCTTTTCCAGGTAACTGGCTACCGAGCGCCGAATTTCTGCGTGGTCGTCAACGACGAGAATATAAGGTCGCGAAGGCATTATCAGTTCGTCCCAGCCAGAACAGCTCGCCGCATTGCAAGATTATCACCTGTTGAATCCGCTTGAGTCCACGCAATGTAGATTTCTCGACCAATCCGAGCCATTCGCGGGAAATTCACCGACGCAGTCTCTGAATTTGTCGCCAGAATTTCCGGCGCAGAGCATCCAGCTTCACGTACAACCCGGCACAACACAAGAACCTCCGCATTGTTTGTCCATTCAACCCAACTTACCAAAGCCGAACCATCTTCCAGCATCTCTAGATCGACCCGCCCCGCCGGATTTCCCCAATCCACCCTTGCCGGTGCGCTGAAGCTTTGTCCTCCATTGTCCGAGAACGCCACCTTTACCGCAGCAACATCATTCGCTCCCGTAAACCAGGCGACTGCTACTGTTTCGCCATCCGCAGCAACAGAAGGCCCGTTGACCGGGCATCCCGAAAGTTCCCAACCGTCATTATGAACAGACACGGGCTCATCCCATCCCTCTTTCGTCCATCGCACCAACGAAATATCCCGAATATCGCCTTCCTTCAGATCCCGGTACGCGGCAAGAATTGTGCCGTCGCCATTCGTAGCAAGACTTGTTTGGCAGCAGGAACATGTCTGGAGATCGATGGCAACATCGCGTCCGAGGTCTCCACTCTCAGTAAGCGTTGTTGCACGCAGCTGCATGGCATCTGGTACATTTTGGGCTGGGTCACTGTTAACGCCGTAGGCACGTCCATCAAGCCAAATAACTGTCAATTCATCGGAATTATTGGGCACCATCGACACGAACCCGTGTTGCGCAAATGATCGATCGCTGTGCGGGATCAACGGCGCGCTCCAGTTGGCGCCCATGTCCGACGAAAGTGCAATTTCAATCTGATAATCGTAACTTGATGGCCCAATTTCTCGCAACCAATGGACCGCAATGGTTCCGTCGTCGAATACGGCTATCCCGGGAAAGTCTGCCCAATTCACGAAAAGATCTGCACCTTCATTCACAAGCTGCGGTTTTGACCAATCATCTAAAGTCCGCGTCGCCATCATCACTTTGGATTGGCCTTCGTCGTGCTGCATCCAACTCATATAGAGAGTTCCGTCATGACTCGTGAGCGACGGCTCGTGGGCGCCCGGCAACGTTGGCAAGGAAATCTCTTCTATGCGTTCAAATAAAATTGGGTCAGCCTGGGCGACAATTGTCTGAGAAGACCCGATCAAAAAAAGAGCCGCCCATGCACTGAGCAATTTGATGCCGAGCCGTGAATCTCGCCAACGCCAGGGCAGTTGCGTATCTCCGTTTTTTGAAAGGCATATCATGAAGCGCAAAATAGATTGGTTTTTGCAGAATGGCCCGAACTTCCTTTGTCGCAAAATGTATCAGAGACTTTTAGAGGCTTGACCTTCCAGTAACTGGAGGCACCAAATATTTCCCGGACGAGAAAGATCGGCATCATTGGCCAGACAACAGCTTGACCTGTTTTGTCCTCTTTTTCAGTTCTCCGGTCCTTTGAAGGTCGCCGACCGGCAAGCTGAGATTGGAATCCGAAGTCAAGCTAAGGGAGAACCGAAATGTCCACACATTCCCACGCCGGACATATGCCATCATCCGGAAAAGCTCTTGTCATTTCTGCTTGGCTAACAGGCATTTACTTCGTCATCGAATTGGCTGTCGGCCTTTGGACTGGGTCTATTGCGGTGCTCTCGGATGCGTTTCACACCCTGTCGGCAGTGGGAGGGGTCATTGTCGCAATCGTGGCACAGCGCATCGCGCGACGGCCTGCTGATGCACGCCGCAGCTTTGGCTGGTATCGGGCCGAAATCATCGGCGCACTGGTCAACGGTGGATTTCTGCTGGGCATGGCACTCCTGGTGATCTGGATGGGCGTAATGCGGCTCGGCAATCCAATCCATCTGCCCACCGGTCCCATGCTCTGGGTGGCATTCGGTGGATTGATAACCGAGGTCATCTCACTCAGTCTGATGTGGAAATCCAGCCGCGACGACCTGAACGCGCGCGGCGCGCTTTGGCACATCATCCAGACTTTCGTCGGCAGCCTTTTGATTATCGTGACAGCACTGGTAATCGAGTTCACCGGCTTTCTTCAAATCGACCCGATCCTCGGAGCCGCATTCGGCGTTGTGCTTCTTTGGGCTTCGATTGGCGTCATTCGCCAAGCAGTTCACATCCTCAAGGAAGGTACGCCAGAGGATACCGACCTCAAAGCTGTGATCGACGATCTAAGCGGTCAGGATGGCGTCCTCGATGTGCATCATGCACATGCTTGGACGCTGACAAGCAGTAAACACGCCTTCTCGGCCCATCTGCGGCACGCCGATCCCGCTGATGCTGCTGCCATCCTCGAAACCGCCTACAACAGCCTCACCCATGATCACGGATTCCACATGGTCACACTGCAACTAGAGACAGAGTGCCTCGATGAGACGCAGGCGGAAGACCTGGACATATTGAAAGGTCATGACGAACGGGACAAATTTGCCTCAGCGTCATCGCCCGGGCCGCATCCGCATCATGCCGCTGATTCAAAGCCGCAAGAGACCGAAAGATGAGCGAAACAATCCTAGGGTCCGAACCTGTAATTCGCCTCGCTGCGTTTCTCGGTGTACTTGCTGCCATGGCAATTTGGGAAGTCGCCGCTCCACGCCGCCGACGGGATATTCCGCGCGTGGTCCGCTGGACCAACAATCTGGCATTGGTCGTCATCGATACAGCGATCCTGCGTTTGACATTCCCGATCCTTGCCGTCGGACTGGCCGTTTTGGCAGAGGAACGCGGTTGGGGCCTGCTCAATAACCTCGACATCTCGTTCTGGCTCGCGGTGCTCATCTCAATGGTGCTGCTTGATCTTGCGATCTATCTTCAACACGTGATGTTTCATTCTATTCCGGCGCTATGGCGGCTTCACCGGATGCACCATGCCGACCTTGATTTCGATGCGACAACAGGTCTGCGATTTCACCCGATCGAGATCCTGATTTCGATGGCAATCAAGCTGGCCGTTGTCGCAGCTCTTGGCCCTCCTGCGATCGCAGTGCTGTTATTCGAGGTGATCCTTAATGCGACCGCGCTGTTCAATCACGCCAATATCAATCTCCCGATCTCCGTCGATCGATGGCTGAGATGGATCGTCGTGACCCCGGATATGCACCGCGTGCACCATTCGGTCGACCCCAAAGAAACCAACTCCAACTACGGGTTCAATCTGCCCTGGTGGGATCGGTTGCTAGGCACCTACGTCGCACAACCGGGTAAGGGCCATACAGCAATGGACATCGGAATTGAGCAGTTTCGAACGCAACGGGATTTGTGGATCGATCGTATGCTGATCCAACCCGTCCGAGGACCGGCAAGCGGGCATGCGCTCGACTCCTCCAGTCGAAGTTTTCCCAATACCGGACTTGACCTCGACTCTCGGCCTAGCGAGGCTAACTCTTCGGAAGAACATAGTAAGGAATAACGCATGAAGAGACGGACGTTTCTAATTTCCGGCGCCGCTTTCGGTTTGGCACGCCCTTCGTTCGCCGACGCAAACGCAGTTATCCAGGTTTTCAAGTCCCCAACTTGCGGTTGCTGTTCTGCCTGGGTCGAGCATGTGCGGCAGGCGGGTTTCACTGTTGAGGCGCAAGATGTCAATCAGGATGCGCTTTATGCGTTCAAAGATCGGTTGTTAATCACGCCAGAGCTCGCCGGATGCCATACTGCGATTATTGGCGACTTTTTCGTCGAGGGCCATGTGCCCGCCTCGGATATCGACCGCTTGTTGGCGGAACGGCCAATGGCACGCGGCCTGACCGTACCTGGCATGCCTATGAGTTCGCCCGGCATGGGTGGACCCGGCGCAGGAGATACATTTGATACGCTGCTTGTCGGTTGGGACGGATCAACCACCGTTTATTCCAGCCACAGCTAGGGCGTTCGAGAGAGACGGTAGACGCCGCGGGACGGGTTGGTGACACGCCCAGCCTCGACGAGCGCCCGAAGTGCGCGATACGTCGCCTCGTGACTCAGGTGCAAAAGAGCTGCAAAGTCGACGACTTGGCCATCAAGCAATCCAGCAACAAGACCCGCCATGACACGTTCTTCAGCACTACGAATGCCTACGATTTCAAGAAGCTGCCTTTGCGACTGTATCTGACGGGCAGCTTGGCGGCCGTAGGTGCGCGCAAATTCAACGTCCGCAAATGCCGTTAGGACAGCGGTTTTGTCGATCCTCACGAACTCCCCCGCTTCGATCACAACGGCGTCGCAGTGGTAGTGCTCCGAGAAAATCGAGGCTTCTGCGAAGCTTGTTCCCGCCACTGCACGGTGGATTACGAAGCGCTCGCCATTCGGTCCAACCCGTTCAAGATGCACCCGCCCATTTTGTACGATGTACAGTCCAGTCGTCTCGGCACCCTGCCGAAAGAGAGTTTCACCAGCCTCGGCGACGAAACGATGTTTTGCGGATTGTGGAAGACGGTCGTAAGGATCGTGTATCATATGATTGAAATCATATTCTAAGATTTGCGTCCTTGCTAGAGCTTGCAGACATCATCATCCCAAAGGACTGAACCATGCGCTTCATTTTCTTGATCTTATCTCTTGTGCTTGCAACCCCGACATTCGCGCAACACAGCCACACGGGAGACGGCCACGCCATGGCCGGGCCACAGGAAACCGGACAGTCTGCCTTTGCTGCACTGTCCGAAATCGTAACAATTCTCAGAAATGATCCGAAAACCGACTGGAGCGCGGTCAATATAGCAGCTCTTCAACAACACCTCGTTGACATGGACTTGCTGACGACGGCTGCAGAAGTCGATGTCACTGCATATCCAAAGGGAGCCCGGTTCGAAGTACGCGGAACCGGACGGGTTCTCGATGCCATCAAAGCCATGGTGCCCGCTCACGCACCGTTTCTGGCAGCCGAGACCGGCTGGAGCATCACCACGGAAGAGTTCGGCGACGGTGTAGCGCTGATCGTCAGTGGGGATGAAACCCAAATTCACGCGCTCGGTTTCTTCGGCATGATGACGATCGGCGCACATCATCAAGAGCACCATATGATGTTGGCTAAGGGCGGTACGCCTCATAACTGATCACGCATGATCGGGGTTCGACTGGGCAAGAGAAGAGGCTGCGCCCCGCTACCCCCCACCTGTTACACTCCGATCCCGCGGATGCGCATGCAAATAAATCGTCAGCGATAATGAGAATGCTGCAAAGGGTCTCCCAACTGCACTTTGAGATCCCAGCGAAATGGCTGACCCCTTTGAGGCTGGAGAAGAGAGGCGCTTGCAACATCTCCCAGATAAAATGCAAGACCACCGACAAACAGCGAGATCAATCCCGATCCAAGAACTGGAATCTCTTCCGCCGCCCGGCATCAAGTCCATCGTTGCTGAACTTTCACCATCACCTGGATGCGACAGCGAACTTCTAGCCTCCAAGCCTTGTTGCCTTAACCGATAACAACCAAAGTATCGGATTTAAAACTATAGGGC
>JAPPOI010000270.1 GCA_028818055.1 Boseongicola sp. | reverse complement strand
ATCTTTGGCGGTCCGGGATATGGAAGAGTGCAAGCCAACTGACCACGTGATCTAAGGCATCAGTAGGTGACAGCCATTAAAGAAAGTCGGTATTGATGTGGGTCACTTTTTCAGAAAGACCGGTTCGCTGCGTGAGCGCTGAGCCAATTTCGTGATAGTCGCTTTGCAGTTCGATGGCTGTGATGTGCGCGCCAGACGCGTGGGCGATGTATCGCGCGCACCCACCCCAACCGGAACCAATCTCAAGAACCTGTTGCCCGGATTTGATCCCGCTCGCGGCAATTGCGACATCGAGAGCATCGGTGCCGTGATAGTGAAGCTGGTCAAATCGGTTCAGGACATCGATAGGCAGCGGGTCTTGTAACGAAAACCCAAGATTAGCGATGTCGTCTAGGACCCGCTCGGCCCTTGGATAGAGCTGCATCGATTTGATATCTTTGGCCGACATGCTCTGAGGCGTAATCCAATCAGTCTTTAACCAACGTCGGCAAATCCTTGGATCAGCTGACGCAGTCCGATTGCCGCGCCTAGGAAGATGCAGACGAAAGTGACGGGTGCGCTGAATGCGAGGACTGAAAACGCCGAGATGCCTTGGCCGACGCTGCAGCCAACGGCGAGTATTGCCCCTCCGCCCATCAAGGCTGCGCCAATGATCTGGCGCCGAAGTTCTCGCGGGTCTTCGCAAGCTTCCCACTGGAAGTGACCTTTTGAATAAGAACCAAGCGCTGCGCCAAGTACGACCCCAACAACGGAGCCAACGCTAAACGACAACGTGTTGCCGGATGCGGTCATGGCGTAGAAGATTGTGTCTCCGATAGGGGCGGCGAATGTATGTGTCTCGATGGGCTCCACTTCGAAGCCGTTCATGGCGATCCAATACGTGCCGACCCAACCAGAAACGACGGCCAGTCCAACCGCAGCACCCCAAAGAATATGCGAGGGTGACCGCCTCATTTCAGAGCTCGCCAAAGAAACGGCTATCAAGGCGAGTCCGACCACAATGCCAACGGCCGCGTAGGAAATCCCGAATTGTTCGGCCCACTGGCTTAGGCCCTGGGCGGTGGTCGCCTGTTCTTCAACAGGGAACAACCAAACTCTTGCATGCGCCAAAGGACCAGACATGACGATGTAAGCAGACAGCCCCATTACCAGAACGATGACAAATGACCGGAGGTCACCGCCACCGAGTCGCGCCAGCGCGCCGTAACCGCAGTTCCCGCTAAGCGCCATGCCATATCCAAAGATCAGGCCGCCCACGATGGTTGCCGCTGGGTTCCAGACCCGATCCAGATATGCGGTTTCTTGTCCGTCGAGGTTGCCGGTCGACATCGCGATATGGGTGCCAATTACGGCTACGCCGATCGCAATACCCCACATTCGCATGCGACGATCATCAGACGAATAAAGGATATCTTCGATTGCGCCCAGCGTGCAGAAACGTCCGATCCGCGCTGCGAGGCCGAGAACAAGTCCACCAATAAGCCCAATCAGCGCGGCTGAATTAGCCTCGCCCAGATATTCGATCAACGGTTCCCTCCCTTCGAAAGACGTTTGCGTCTTCCGTTACTCCGATCTGCAAAACAGTTCGTAGACAACTTCGATGATTTGTCTCGGACGGTCATCTGTCAAGCTGTAGTAGATTGCTTTGCCATCTCGGCGAGGTTTGACCAAGCCTTCCAGGCGGAGGCGGGTCAATTGCTGCGATACGGCTGCCTGACGTGCTGACAGCAGATCTTCGAGCTCTGTGACGGACTTTTCGCCTGATGCCAAATGGCACAAGATCATCAGTCGTCCCTCGTGGCTAATCGCCTTCAGGAAGTTTGATGCCCGCTCAGCATTTTTTACCATCTTTTCCATGTCTTCCGACCGCATGTTCACGTCGAAGACGGGCAAACGGGAAGACGGTTGGTTTGGTTCGGGTGAAGCTTGTTGCGTCATATCTTAGCTCGCGGGTTCAAGGCTGACTTCAGCATCGTCAAACATCATTGTTAGAAGGCCCCAAAAAAAGTCCTCTCCGGGGTATCCTTCGATCCGACCAACTTCCACATCATCGCGAACCAGAATGAACGTTGGCGTGAAGTGAATTCTGCGTTCGAATTGAATTTTCTCAAGCGGCTCTCCGTGAATGTCGTATTTCACTAGGGGGGCCGCCCGGCCTTCTTTGGTCTTGGGATAGATA
>JAPPOI010000453.1:8352-10351 GCA_028818055.1 Boseongicola sp. | reverse complement strand
ACCGCACGAAGCCTCTACAACTTCGATACACACAACGCGGGAGCGTACTAAGATGGCCAACGACATTCCCCGCACCAAGCCGATAAAGTCCGCTACGTTCACCGACAGTATCAACTCGGAAATACGGCGGGCTGCCGCGACAGGCATCTATGACATTCGTGGCGGAGGTGCGAAGCGCACCCTTCCCCATTTTGACGACCTTGTCTTTCTGGGCGCGTCGATGTCCCGCTATCCGCTGGAAGGCTATCGGGAGACGTGCGACACCAGCGTCAAACTTGGAACCCGGTTTGCAAAGAACCCGATTGAGCTGGACATCCCCATCACGATCGCCGGTATGAGTTTTGGCGCTTTGTCCGGGCCAGCAAAAGAAGCTCTGGGACGTGGCGCAACCATGGCTGGCACATCCACCACGACAGGTGATGGCGGTATGACGCCCGAAGAGCGCGTACATTCCACAAAGCTAGTCTATCAGTATTTGCCATCCCGGTATGGTATGAACCCCGACGATCTGCGGAAAGCTGACGCAATCGAGATCGTGGTTGGTCAGGGCGCCAAGCCAGGAGGCGGCGGCATGCTGCTTGGCCAGAAGATCAGCGACCGCGTGGCCGAGATGCGGACGCTTCCGAAAGGCATCGACCAGCGCTCAGCCTGTCGGCATCCAGATTGGACAGGCCCGGATGATCTGGAAATCAAGATCCTGGAGCTGCGCGAGATCACCGGTTGGAAAGTGCCGATATACGTAAAGGTTGGCGCCACACGCCCCTACTACGACACGGCCCTTGCCGTGAAAGCCGGCGCAGATGTTGTCGTGATCGATGGCATGCAAGGCGGCACAGCGGCGACACAGGACGTTTTCATTGAACACGTTGGCATTCCAACGCTGGCGTGCATTCGCCCTGCCGTTAACGCGCTTCAAGACCTTGGTGTGCATCGCGAAGTCCAGCTTGTTGTCTCGGGCGGCATCCGCCACGGCGCAGATGTTGCCAAGGCGCTCGCCTTGGGGGCCGACGCCGTGTCCATCGGCTCGGCTGCGTTGATCGCCATCGGCGACAACGACCCAAAGTGGGAAGACGAATACCAGAAACTTGGCACAACAGCAGGCGCCTATGACGATTGGCATGAAGGCCAGGACCCGGCAGGCATCACCACTCAGGATCCGGAACTCGCCAAGCGCCTAGACCCCGAAGAAGCCGGTCGGCGCTTGCGCAACTACCTCAAAGTGATGACACTCGAGGCACAGACAATTGCGCGCGCCTGCGGCCACAACCACGTTCTCAATCTTGAGCCCGAGGATCTCGTGGCGCTGACAATCGAAGCGGCTGCAATGGCCAAGGTGCCATTGGCCGGAACAGAATGGATACCGGGCCAGAACGGCCTTTGAATAACGACGACAGGGAGAAACAAATGACCTCCAGACTGGCAAACTTCGCATCCGAGAACGGTGTGAAATATTTCATGATCTCGTTCACCGATCTGTTCGGCGGCCAACGTGCCAAACTGGTGCCGACACAAGCCATCGCCGATATGGAAGAAGAAGGTGCTGGATTTGCAGGCTTTGCAACGTGGTTGGATATGACACCCGCCCATCCGGATATGTTGGCGGTTCCTGATCCAAACTCGGTCATTCAGCTTCCATGGAAACCCGAAGTGGCTTGGGTTGCCGCCAATTGCGTGATGGAGGACGCTGACGTCGACCAAGCGCCCAGAAACGTACTTCGCAAGCAAATTGCCGCCGCCGCAGACAAGGGTTTGCGCGTCAAAACCGGCATCGAAGCCGAGTATTTCCTGCTGACGCCCGACGGAAGCCAAATCTCGGACGAATACGACACAGCCGAAAAGCCCTGTTACGACCAGCAGGCGATCATGAGGCGCTATGATGTCGTCGCCGAGGTCTGCGATTACATGCTTCACCTCGGCTGGGGACCATATAAAAAAGACAATGAAGCAGCGAACTGACAGTTTGAGATGAAGTGGGAATTCGATGACGCTCTGGTCACCG
>JAPPOI010000453.1:0-8342 GCA_028818055.1 Boseongicola sp. | reverse complement strand
GTCACCGCCGACCGGCATTCGTTCTTCAAATTCATGACAAAGTCAGTTGCCGAGAAACACGGTTTGCGCGCCACGTTCATGCCAAAACCCGTCGAGGGACTCACGGGCAACGGATGTCACGCCCATATTTCCGTTTGGAACATGGATGGCACGCAAAACGCGTTCGCGGACGATGACATGGAACTTGGCTTGTCAGCAGATGGCCGATCGTTCCTGGGCGGCATCATGAAGCACGCAAAAGGCATGTGCGCGATCACCAATCCTACTGTGAACAGCTACAAGCGGATCAACGCACCTGTGACGTCGTCGGGCGCAACATGGGCCCCCAACACGGTCACGTGGACCGGTAATAACCGCACTCACATGGTCCGCGTTCCCGGTCCCGGTCGGTTCGAGCTGCGCCTCGCCGATGGCGCTACGAACCCTTATCTGCTCCAGGCCGCAATTATTGCAGCTGGCCTTGACGGCATGGAAAACGATGCGGATCCCGGCAAGCGGTATGACATCGATATGTATGCCGAGGGTCACAAAGTGCGCGGCGCGCCCAAGTTACCACTTAACCTGTTGGACGCATTGCGCGAATTCGACAAAGACAAAGGGCTCAAGGCTGCCCTTGGCGATGAATTCGCCTCCGCTTTCGTTAAACTGAAAATGCGTGAGTGGAACAGTTTCATGCATCACTTCTCGGACTGGGAAAAGGCAAACACCCTGGACGTCTGAGCAATGCCAACCAAAGCCAACCGGTTATCCCAGGACCCGCACAAAGCTGCGGGTCCGCGCGAGAAGGTTTTGGAGATTGCGATTGGCCGTGAAGTTCGAGCAAGCCGCCAGTCTCACGACATGACGATCAGCGATCTTGCCGAGGCGACCGGCCTTTCGGCTGGAATGCTTTCCAAGATCGAAAACGGAAATATTTCGCCGTCGCTGACGACGCTACAGGAATTGGCGAACGCACTTTCGGTTCCGATCACAAACTTCTTTCGCAGCTTTGAAGAACATCGTCCGGCGATTCACACGAAAAGCGGGCATGGCGTCGACGTTGAACGCACAGGAACGCGTGCGGGACATCAGTACAATCTGCTTGGTCATATCGGCTCCAACTCTACCGGCGTGGTTGTCGAGCCCTATTTGATCACGCTCTCCGACGCTTCGGATGTCTTCCCGTCATTTCAGCACGACGGAATGGAGATGATCTATATGCTAGAGGGTCGCGTGACCTATCGGCATGGGGGTTCGCTCTTTGACCTAGAACCCGGAGACACGTTGTTCTTTGATGCAGATGCGCCGCACGGACCAGAAACTCTGTCCGAGCTTCCGGCGCGCTACCTTTCGGTCATCTCTTACGCTCAGACTTGAGTTGCCTGTTCGATGGCGATTGCCAACTTGTCTGTCAGTTCACCGATCTGGTGATCTTCAATGATAAACGGAGGTGCAAGGAGAACATGGTCGCCCTCGCGACCGTCGCGCGTGCCCGACATAGGATAGCAGATCAAACCAGCGTCGAATGCTCCGGCTTTCAGTTTTCCGGCAACCCCAAGTGACGGGTCAAATGGCGTCTTGGATTCACGATCCTGGACAAGTTCTAACCCTCGAAAAAGCCCGCGACCTCGTATATCGCCGACATAAGGATGCTGGCCGAACCGATCTGAAAGCGCATTGTGAAGCTTTTCGCCCTGCTCGACGACGCGGCTTGGCAGATTCTGGTCCACAATTTTTCCAACCACCGCGCAAGCAGCCGCCGCAGCAACCGGGTGGCCAAGATACGTATGACCATGCTGGAAAAAGCCACTACCCGATTTGATTGCATCGTAGATCTTGCTTGTGCACAGCATGGCGCCGATTGGTTGATATCCGGCCCCTAACCCTTTGGCGATGCAAACAATATCCGGCGCGATGTCATCCGCCTCACAGGCGAACAGATGCCCGGTACGGCCCATGCCGCACATCACTTCATCCAAGATTAAAAGAACGCCATACTGGTCGCAGATCTCGCGAATGCGCTTGAAGTAACCTTCCGCGGCGGGAACGGCACCCATGGTGGCGCCGACGACGGGTTCTGCCATGAAGGCCATGACACTGTCCGGTCCAAGCCTCAGGATCTCATCTTCCAGTTCCTTGGCAGCGCGCAAACCATAGGCCTCGGCTGTCTCGCCTTCCTCGCGAAGCATGTATTCGTAGCACGGAGCGATGTGGCTCACTTCGATCAGAAGCGGTGCAAACTGTTGCCGCCGCCATTCATTGCCGCCCGCGGCAAGCGCGCCCAGAGTGTTGCCATGGTAGCTTTGTCGACGGGCGATCAAATGCCGCCGTTCTGGCTGGCCGTTTTCGACGTGATACTGACGCGCCAATTTGATTGCCGCTTCGGTTGCTTCAGACCCTCCCGATACCAGGTACACGCGGTCCAATTCACCAGGCGCCTGACTGATCAGGAGGTCGGCCAACTGTTCGGCAGGCTCAGACGTGAAAAAACCGGTGTGCGCGAACGCAAGATCTGCAGCCTGAGCTTGAACCGCTGCAATCACATCCGGGTCGCCATGCCCAAGACAAGACACCGCCGCGCCGCCTGATCCGTCCAGGTAGGCTTTGCCGTCGGCGTCATAAAGGTAACAGCCCTCTCCTCGTACAGCTGTTGGAGGCGGTTTCCGACTATGCCGTGGAAAGATGTGAGACATGTGCTTCATCCTCTTTTATCTCGGCAACCAAAGCGCGCACTGATGCGGCGTTGTCGACCCAAGGGGTTAAAGTGGCACTCATTGTGCTGTTTTCAAACCCAACCCTGCAATCGCCGCCCAGTTCATGGGCTTTGAGCAGGCACCTGTGTTCATTTGCTCCAAAGGCGCAGAGCATCCATTGTCCGACCGGCGGAAGACACGCCAAAAGTGGCTCAAGATCGTCCGGGTCCGAATTCATGTTCGCAGCGTATCGACCAAGAACGAGGATCACGCTGGCATCTTCGTTGATAACACCTTCGCTCTGCCAGTTGCTTAAGATTTCCGCGTCCGAAGAGTCGTAAACAATGTGCTGGATAAGCGTATCGTTCGCCGCGCACTCTTCATAAAGCTTACGGGTCAAACGCCGATCTCGCGCTGCCTCTTTTAAAGAGATCGAAGCCCAGCGCGGCTTTAGCCTTCGTAGCATATCCAACTGATCCGCCACCTCATATCGGTCAGCGGCCTCGGTCGTGATTTGCACCGGCATGTCTGGCACAGCTCGATCAAGTTCGGCCAACGCTTCGCGGTAAAGCCCGGCATCGATCGAATGCCCCCCTGCTCCGTCCCGAACGTGTAAATGCAGCGCATCAGCACCGGCAGCAAAGCAAGAAACAGCGGTTGCCACCGTCTCTTCCAATGTCAGTGGAAGCGCCGGGTGGTCAGACTTGGTCTTTCTGGCACCATTTGGTGCGACCATAATCATCGGGTCACTCCTTCATGCGACTGCCGGACGGGTCAAAGAGCGGGCCCTCGACCACCTGCGCCGCAAACATTTCACCACCAATATCGACCGAAACGCGTTGTCGGTCCGCCAAGCCAGTTGCGTGAGCCAAAGCCACCGGTGCACCGACACGGAAGCCATAGGCACAGGAACTTGTTTGTCCGACAATTCTTCCCTCTGAATAGATTGGCTCATGCCCGATCGGGACCGCATCCTGATCTTCAAACTTCAAAGATAATATCGCGTTCCTTGCTCCCTTGGTTTTGGCAGTCTCAAGTGCCTCGAACCCGGTGAAACCGCCAGATTTTCGGGTCGCGAACTCCAACCCGGTGGTAATCGGATTCACATCTCCATCAAGCTCGTGCCCCATTGCGCAAAAGCCTTTTTCTATGCGCATGGAAGTCTGAGCGTATAAGCCGGCGGGAACAGCACCAGCCTTGGTCAGCGCCGCAAACAACCGCTGGGTATCTCCAGATGCGCAAGTAATTTCCCATCCCGCTTCACCGACATACGACAGGCGTGCAGCACGGATCGTGCATCCGGCGAGCTGAACCTCTTCGTGCTTGAAGTATCCGATGGCTGTCATGGCTGATCCACCCAGATCGGTTGAAATTCGGGCAGCTTCAGGACCCATCAAGCCAAGCACCGCGAAGTCTTCGGTGACGTCTTTAAGTGAAACATCAAAGCCTTGCGCCGCGTCCCTGAACCAAGAGAAGTCGCGCTTGATCGCATTTGTTCCGACAAACAACCGGTAGTGATCCTCGGTCAGTCTTTGTGCTGTAATATCGCTTTCGAACGTCCCTCGAGAATTTAGAACGGACGTGTAGATCACTGAACCCGGCGCACGGCCAACATGGCCAGCACAGGTTTTCAGCATGAAAGCCTGAGCATCCGGACCGGTAACGTCGATCTTCCCAAAGGGTGACGCATCGAAAATCGCCGCCTGTTCGTGAGCCGCAAGTACTTCGGCTCGAACGTTCTCAAACCAATCTGGTTTTCCAAATGACAGTTCCGGCTCGGCGGTTTTGCCAAAGTAAAGCGGCCGTTCCCAACCATAGAACTGGCCCATATGCGCGCCAGCGGCGCGATATTCGGCACTAAGTGGCAGCTGGCGCAGGTTCCGAGCGGTTTTGAGCTGTTTGCCCGGAAAAGCAATGTCGTAATGCGTGCCGAGTATCTCGGGCGCGCGCGCCATCAAATGGTCGAGCGAGTTGTAAACAGGCGCAAAACGTTTCGCGTCCGCCTCGCCAAGGTCATACGCCGTGTGACCGTGAACTATACAGTGCGCAAGGTTCATGCCTGCACCGCCACCAGATGCGACACCAACTGAGTTCATTCCACACCCAAGGAAAAGTCCTTTTGTCTCGGCAGTTTCGCCAAGCATGAACGTTCCGTCAGGCGTAAAGCTTTCTGGGCCATTCAACAGCATCTTCACTTCCGCCGTTTCCAGCGGCGGAAGGCGATGTAGTGCGTTCATCATCATGGGTTCGAAATGATCCCAATCCTCGGGCAAAAGCTGGAACTCGAAGTTCTCATCCAAACACCCAGGCTCAATTGGTTTGCCCATTGGTTCGAAGCACCCCACCAGAAGCCCGCCCGAGTCATCCCGGATATACAGGTGATGATCGTGGTCAGAGAGCGTCGGCATATTACCCGTGATCCCCTCGACCGGTTTTGTGAGCAAATAAAAATGCTCACAGGCCAGCAGAGGCACCTCTGCACCGGCCATTGCCCCGAGCTCGCGCGACCAAAGCCCGCCGCAAAGCGCGACGGCATCACACATCACAGTGCCATTCTCGGTTTCGACACCGCGAATGCGCCCGCCCTCCGTCAAGATGCCTGTGACGCCTGTGTCTTCGAACATCTTGGCACCCATAGCGCGCGCAGCCTTGACCAAAGCCGCGCAAACATCCGATGGGCTGACCCGACCATCGTCCGGAGACCACACCGCGCCTATCACGTCGTCGGCGTTCATCAGTGGCCAACGTTCTTTCGCTTCGCCAACAGAAATCGAAGATGCGTCGATACCGTACGCTTTCGCCAGGGCTTCCTGCCGTTTGATATGGGTAAGACGGTCCGGGTTGGTCGCAATCGAAAGAGAGCCCTTTTGGATCCAACCAACGGACTGGCCCGTCTCCTTTTCCAGTTGGGAATAGAGGTCAACCGAGTATTGGATCATCCGCGTCAGATTTCGCGAATGACGAAGCGCACGAACCTGAGCCGCCGAGTGCCATGTCGTGCCCGAGGTTAGCTTGTTGCGCTCAACCAGAACGGCATCAGACACTCCCATCTTTGCAAGATGGTACAGCGTAGAGCACCCCATGATGCCCCCGCCAATGACAACTACCGAGGCGTGCTCCGGTAACGACTCAGGCATAGACTCATCCCCTTTCGAATATTCTGAAACATTTGTCTCAAGTGTTGACAAGATAAAAAACGATTGAAACAAGTGTTTCACGGAAAAAGGGGATTCTGTGGCTGCTTCCATCGAAGATCGCATCAGCGCGCGCTATTCCGGATTGAGCGAGAAGCTGAAAACGGCTGCCGATTATGTTGCAGCCAACAAGATTGATGTGGCAACGCGTTCACTACGATCGGTGGCACAATCAAGCGGTGTGTCGCCCGCTACTTTTTCCCGCCTAGCAAGATCATTGGGGTTCGAGGACTACGAAGAACTTCGGGAAGTCAGCCGATCCTTTGTGGGCCAGCGCTTGGTGCCTTTTGCTGAAAAGGCGGAAGCTTTGCGCCACGGAGATCAAAGCGCTGAGGGTTTTCTTCACCGTCAGGCCGCGGCCTGTATCCGAAACATTGAAAACTTGGACCAAACGCTGTCACCGGACCGCCTGGAGGACGCCGTCAATGCACTCCACAAAGCAAACAAAGTGCTGCTGATCGGCGCGCTCGGTTCAGCCGGAATTGTCGATTACTTCGCCTATCAGGCTCAGTATTTTGCCCAAGATTGGTCGGTTGCAGGTCGAAGCAACGGATCGATCGCTGCCTCTTTCGCTAAAATGACGACAAACGACGCCGTCATCGTTTTGACCAAAACGCCGTATGCAAAACAAACGATGGCCGCACTAAAACTGGCGCGTGAAAACGGTTTCCAGACAATAGTGATAACCGACAGCCACGCGTCACCTGCCCTTGCACATTCTGATCATTTCTTCATCATCCCCACAGAGTCTGAGAACTTCTTTTCGTCTTACGTGGCGACGCTGGTTCTGATTGAGACCATGATGTCCATGATCGTTGCACGGGTTGGGGAAGAAGCTGAAGCGCGTATTCGCGCGACAGAAGAACAAACGAAACGACTCAATACGAGTTTGGAGACTTAAAAAGTTGCAACAAGGGAGTAAAACATGTTTGCAAAACTGAAACTCACAGCTGCCGCCCTGGCATTAGCCGCCACTGGCGGTATCGCTCAGGCGCAGCAGACCTTTATCACCATCGGCACCGGTGGCGTGACAGGTGTTTATTACCCGACCGGCGGCGCGATTTGCCGTCTCGTCAACAAGGATCGCAAAGATCACGGTATTCGTTGCTCGGTCGAGTCGACCGGTGGTTCGGTCTACAACACACGCACCATCCGCGAAGGCGAATTGGATTTCGGTGTTGTCCAGTCTGACGTTCAATCGGCTGCAATCGAAGGCGTTCGTGCTTTTGAAAACGACGAGCCTTATGGCGATCTGCGTGCCGTATTCTCGGTACACCCAGAGCCAATGCACGTGATGGTCCGCGCAGATGCCGGCATCAACTCGGTCATGGACATGAAGGGCAAGCGGGTAAACATCGGTAACCCAGGTTCCGGTACACGCGTTCTTGCGAATGTTCTCATGGATGCGGCTGGCGTATCTCCAGATGACTTTGCGCTCGCAGCTGAGCTGAAGTCGTCCGAACAGTCCGCTGCTCTGTGCGACGGTAAGCTGGACGCGGCGATCTGGGCTGCTGGTCTGCCAAATGGTTCATCCATGGAAGCCACGTCGACATGCGACATCAAGCTTCTCGACCTGACGTCTTCGGGAACCGACAAAGTGCTGGCTGCCAACAAGGCGTACGCCGCTGCAACAATCCCCGGTGGCCTGTACCCAGGCAACCCTGACGATGTCGCATCATGGGGTCCAAAGGCAACATTCGTAACCGACGCCTCGACACCTGACGAAGTAGTCTATGCGCTTGTGAAAGGCGTGTTTGAAAACTTTGACGACTTCAAGAAACTGCACCCTGCCTTTGGCCGTTTGACGGAAGAGCAGATGATCAAGGACGGCTTGTCCGCTCCTCTGCATCCAGGTGCTGCGAAGTACTACGCAGAACGCGGCTGGATGTAATCCGGTTTTCGTGCTGACCTAAAGCACGCAAGAAAACAGGTCGATGGCGGGTCCCCTGCCATCGACCCAATCAACGAACAGGGGAATTTCCATGGAAAAGCAGCGCGAAGAGACCGGCGCAGACCCGGCGCTTGAAGACATAGTTGCCGATTCAGATACCGGCGGTCGCAACCCGACGGATTTGTTTGGAAAACGCGCGCTTTGGTATATCCCGCTTATTTGGTCGATCTATCAGCTTTGGATTGCATCCCCCCTTCCATTCGTTGTCGGGTTCGTCTGGAACGACACCCAAACCCGCTCAATTCACCTGGGCTTTGCGGTCTTGCTGGCTTTTATCGCCTTCCCCGCTTTCAAGAATTCACCTCGCAATCACATCCCGATCCTGACGTGGATTATTGCCATCGTTGCAGCCACAGCAGCGTCCTATCTCTGGTGGGACTATCGCGGCGTCGCAGATCGAACCGGCAACCCCAACACCATGGATTTGGTGATGGCCGGTATCGGCATCATTCTTTTGATGGAGGCTGCACGCCGTTCACTTGGCATCCCTCTTATGGGTGTAGCTCTCTTCTTCCTGTCTTACGT
>JAPPOI010000050.1 GCA_028818055.1 Boseongicola sp. | reverse complement strand
AGAATCATTGGTCCCTGCCGTCCTTGTGTCGCTTGTACTGGTTTGTGCGGGCCTGATCCTGATTAACCGGCCAAGTCACGTCCCACAGAAAGTGCGATGAACAATCTCTTCTTCGCTCGGCGGTCGCGCCAAGTCCTCATTGGCTTCGCTTAACTCAAAAGGTGATTGCAGCACACCATTCAGCCGATGAAACGGCGCATAGTCGCCAGCGACGCCAGCCTTGATGGCCTGCTCGATCCGATGATTTCGCGGGATAACGGCCGGGTTCGTCGCATCCATGTCTGCTTTCCGGTTTTCCGGACTGCCATCCTCTAACGCCAGACGATCACGCCATTTTCGATCCCAGTCATCATAGACCTCGCGATCTGCAAATTGGTCGCGTGCTCTACCACTTCCCAAGGCGCGAAAGATATTGGTGAAGTCAGTACCATTTGCCGCCATCCGGTCCATAAAGTCATGGAGCAGTGCGCTATCGTTTTCCATCTCGGTTCGCAGGCCAATCTTGGCTCGGAAAACTCCCAGCCATTCTTTCCGGAAGAGATCCGGAAATTGATCGATGACGCCTTGTGCGTCTTCAACCGTTGGGATCAGCGGCAAAAGCGCGGTGGCAAGTTGCGCCAAGTTCCACATAGCGACATCCGGTTGCCGGGCAAAGGCATATCGTCCGTGGCTGTCTATTGATGAAAAAACTTTCAGTGGGTGATAGGCATCCATAAAAGCGCATGGACCATAGTCGATCGTTTCGCCGGAAATTGTCATGTTGTCGGTGTTCATCACACCATGGATGAAGCCAAGTCCCATCCACATGGAAACAAGACGTGCTTGCCGACGGACCACGCCGTCCAACAGCTCTAGGGCTGATGTCTTGTCGGCGTCATGCCGAGACAAAGCATATGCAACCAGCGCCTCAAGTCCCTCGACATCGTTCTGGGACGCGAAATACTGGAAAGTACCAACGCGGATATGGCTGGAAGCCACCCGCGTAAAAACAGCGCCTGGCAAGGGCTCGTCCCGGACAACTGTTTCGCCGGTACTTACAGCGGCAAGTGCACGGGTTGTCGGAACGCCAAGCGCATGCATGGCCTCTGAAACAATGTATTCTCGCATAACGGGGCCTAACCACGAACGACCGTCTCCCATGCGGCTGTATGGGGTTGGTCCAGACCCTTTAAGCTGGATGTCGAAACGTTCGCCCGATGGTGCGATGACTTCGCCAAGAAGAATGGCCCGACCATCACCCAACCGTGGCGACCATCCCCCGAACTGATGGCCGGCATAGACTTGAGCCAGCGGGTCTGCACCGCCTGGAACGACGTTGCCTGCCAAAGCAGCTACACCATCCGACGTCTCCAGCGCCTTCGCATCCAAACCAAGACTTTCGGCAAGCGCATGGTTCAACGCAATCAGAGAAGGCTCCGCCACAGGTGTGGGCGCAAGCTTGGAATAGAACCGCTCAGGCAGGGCGGCGTAGCTGTTGTCGAAAGGTAAATCGAGGCTCATGACGTCAATCTAGGCGCGGACGTCGCAACTTTCACCCTTTGGCTGTCCACGTCATCAATCCATAGGGGCGCAACGAAAAACCGGCGCGCGAATAGATCCGCTGTGCGTCTTCGTTGCTTTTGGCAACTTCAAGATGAAGCGCTTGAACACCAGCGTCTTTCAGCGTCGCCAAAAGTGCGGCCAACACTTCGGTACCCATGCCGCGCCCTCGCACCTTTTCGCGAATCCAAAACTCGTCGATGAAACCATCCATGCCACCCAACTCAATCGACCAGCCAAAACTGACCGCGATGTATCCGACTGGGGCCATTTTCGGCCCGACGAACCAGATCGCACCATGCGGCGAGCCATCCAGCAGGGGAGCAATCGCCTCTCGACGATGATCTTCCGTCGTCTCGATGCCTTCAAACTCGTGGTAAGCGGCGACCATCGGAAGTAGTCGCTCCAAGCCGTCAGGCCCAGCAAGATGAAGCAATTGGCTCATGGCAGCAGCGCCAAACGTTCTGTAAGGAGCTTGAAGTAAGCCTCTCGATCTACCGATCCCATGAACCTCGCGTTAGGAGGTCTTTTTGTGACGCGCCACCAATCCGCGACAGTCATGCCAAGGGTCAGTTCCGAGCTGGTCTCAATCTCGACATTGATCTCGCGGCCTTTGAACATCGACGGTTGGATTAGATAGGCGATGGTGCAGGGA
>JAPPOI010000285.1 GCA_028818055.1 Boseongicola sp. | reverse complement strand
ATCCAAGATAGGAGCCTCGGCAGTGGCATTGAAACTTGTGGTGCTTGGCATCGACCACGGCAATATCTTCGGAATGCTCGGCAACATGACGGCAAGGGGCTGCACGTGCGCGGCGTATTGGACCGCCTCTGACGCCGTGACCGAATCCAAATTCAACGCGACATTTCCGGACGTCGTTAAAGTGAACGACCGACGCCGTATTCTTGATGATCCGTCGATCGATCTCATTTTGATTTCCGCGGTGCCGGCAGATAGGGCCGCCCTGGCAATCGAGGCGATGCAAGCGGGCAAGGATGTCATGGTCGACAAGCCTGGCTGCACGACATTGGAACAACTGAACGAAATAAAGAAAACTGTAGCCAGGACCGGTCGCATCTGGTCGGTGAATTTCTCTGAGCGATTTCAGGTACCGGCTGTGACCAAGGCAGAAGAGCTCGTTTTTGGCGGGGCGATTGGCCGTGTTGTGCAGACGGTTGGACTTGGCCCACACAAACAGAACCTCAAAACGCGCCCTGACTGGTTCTTCGACCGTGAACGATACGGCGGCATACTTTGCGATATTGCCAGCCACCAGATTGATCAATTCTTGTGGTTTACCGGATCGGACGACGCTGAAGTCATGCACGCAGCAGCCGAAAATACGACCCGACCTGATTTGCCCGGGTTTCAGGATTTTGGTGAGGTCGTACTGCGATCAGATCAGGGGCGGGGTTACATCCGAGTTGACTGGTTCACGCCCGACGGGCTGCCAACATGGGGCGATGGGCGGTTGTTTATTCAAGGGACCGAGGGCTCGATCGAATTGCGCAAATACACCGATATAGGGCGGCCTCACGTGACCGATAGTCTGTTTCTGGTCAACTCCGGAAAGAACGAACTGATACCCTGTGCCGATGTGCCGCTCCCGTACTTTGATCGGCTAATTTCCGATGTTCAGAACCGCACCGAAACCGCAGCACCCCAGGCGCATACGTTCAAAGTCATGGAGCTTGCCATTACTGCTCAAATGAAGGCTGAAGCCAGTGCCGTATAGGGTTGCAGTCGTTGGCGCAGGGATCGGCGCCGAGCATCTGGTCGGCTACGCGCAACTGCCAAATCGATTTGAGATTGCTGCAATTTGTGACCTGAATATGGACCGCGCCAAACCCTTGGCAGAACAGTACGCATGTGAACTCACCGCAGATCTGGACGCGGTACTCGCCGATCCGGCCATCGACATAGTCGATGTATGTTTGCCGCCGCATCTTCACTTGGATGTCTCGTGTCGTGCATTGGAGGCTGGCAAGGCTGTTGTGTGCGAGAAACCTTTGGTGGCGTCTTTGGCCGAAGCTGACATCTTGGCGACAAAGATTGCCGAAACCAAAGGCAGGGTCTTCCCGGTGTTCCAGTATCGCTATGGCATCGGAATGGCCCAGATGCAGTCGGTGATCGAAGCTGGCCTTGCAGGTCGGGCGTTTGCTGCAAGTCTGGAGACACATTGGAACCGAGGCGCAGATTACTACGCCATTGACTGGCGCGGGACGTGGGCAGGCGAACGGGGTGGGGCGATCTTGGGCCATGCGATCCACATCCACGACCTTTTGACGTCGATCCTTGGACCAGTTGAGAGCGTCTATGCCAACCTTGCAACGCGCGTGAACGACATTGAGACCGAAGATTGCGCGGCTTTGTCGATACGAATGGTATCTGGTGCCTTGGTCACATCATCGGTGACGTTGGGGGGGGCGTCAGATCATTCAAGGCTCCGGTTGATGTTCGAAGGCGTCACGGTGGAATCCGATCACGCACCATATGCGCCTGCACAAGCCCCGTGGCACTTCTTTCCGCGGAACCCAGACCAAGCAGATGAGCTGAGCAATGTTCTAGAAAATGTGCCCGTCGTTTTGGCTGGGTATGCAGGGCTGTTCGATGCCATTGGCGATGCTTTGGATGGTAAGCCAAGTCGCGAGGTTACATTCGAAGACGGCCGACGATCGTTGGAGTTCGTGACCGCGGTTTATGCATCAGCGCGCACCAATCATCCGGTCACTTTGCCAATTGCCCCCTCAAACCCGCTTTATGCATCTTGGGCACCATCCTGAAACAACCAGTGGTCACATCGTCTTCATCAGGTTAATCTCCTGAAATGGACGCAAATATACGCAAATCAGACAAGATTGGCTCAGAAGCGGTGCCATATCGGGTTGGGATCTATCC
>JAPPOI010000386.1 GCA_028818055.1 Boseongicola sp. | reverse complement strand
GATCCGTGGCATGTTCGCGGAACACGTAGACGTTTTGCGCGCCGGCATTGAACGGAACATGGAAGAACCGGGTCCTTATGCGGCTGAGAACTTAAAGGCGCACGAAAAAGGCCGCTTCTTCGATGACTACTGCAACTGGCAGCGCATCCCGGAATTCCAGGAGGTCATCACCTCAAGCCCTGCGGCGGAAATCGCCGCAGATCTCATGCAAAGTGAGACGGTCCAGCTTTTCCATGACCACGTTCTGGTCAAAGAACCCGGAACATCAAAGCCGACGCCCTGGCATTCTGACGGTCCGTATTACTTCGTGGAGGGGACGCAAACCGTCAGTTTCTGGTCTCCCCTCGATGCCGTTACCGACGCAAGCCTCAGATGCGTAGCTGGCAGCCACCTCTGGCCCAAACCGGTGCTTCCAACGCGCTGGTTGGCTGAGACTTCGTTCTATCCCAATGAAGATGAATACATGCCAGTACCGGACCCGGATGCCGAGGGTATGCCCGTTGTGGAATGGGCAATGGAACCGGGTGACGTAGTCGCGTTCAACTATGGAATTCTTCATGGTGCGCGAGGCAATGAAACATCCGACAGGCGACGCGCGTTCTCGCTTCGCTTGGTCGGGGACGACGCGCGCTACACCGAACGTCCAGGACCCACGTCTCCGCCGTTTCCCGGACACGGAATGACACAGGGCCAAAAACTGCGCGAGGATTGGTTTCCGACGGTATGGCCGCCACAAGGCTGAAGACATTCTCGCGCGACCGGACAACCTGAACAAAGTGGCATTTGGGCGAAAAACAAGCCAGAATGCTTGGAATGCCACAATTTGGGACATCAAAGGCCAAGACCAAACTTGATCCTCGATTGATAGCCGATCTTCCCCCGTTTGCATCGCTATCGCTTACCGAGGTAAGCAACATTGTGGACCAAGCTTCGGTGAAAACAGTGCGCTCAGGCGAGATGTTTTTCATGGAAGGTGAAAACGCGACCCACTTCTTCCTTCTGCTTGATGGGTACGTCCGGGTCGTGCGGATCACAGAGCACGGCGAGCAAATCGTCGCCCTACACATTCCCTCCGGCCAGCTCTTTGGGATCGCCAAAGCGCTTGCGCGCACCACCTATCCTGCAACGGCAGAAGCGGCGTCGGAATGTTTGGCGCTCTGCTGGCCGACGTCACTTTGGGATCAATTTGGCACCGATTATCCAAGTTTCCTGACTGAAACCTACCGCTCGGTTGGCAAACGTGTGGGTGAAATGAACGACCGGATTGTCGAAATGGCGACGCTTCATGTCGAGCAGCGCATAGCGAATGCTTTGCTGCGCTTGGTCAACCAGGCCGGAAAAGCGACCCACGAGGGTGTCGAAATCGATTTCCCGATTACACGACAGGACGTGTCCGAAATGACCGGAACCACACTCCACACGGTTAGCCGGCTGCTTAGCACGTGGGAAAGCGAAGGCATTGTCTCAAGCCGACGCAAGAAGATCGTCGTCACTCAGCCTCACTTGTTGATGGAGCGCGCGTCAGCGTCTCATCAGTAACGCATCCACGCATACTTTCTGAGATATCTGACCATTCAACGGGATGAAGATCGCACGCGACTTTCAAGGAATGGAATGGCGCAAAAGGGCATCCAACACACAGCATCTTGAAGTCGATAAACACAGAAATTGTGTTCGGCCATTCATTCATGATCTTGCCGACAGGCATTTCATCAAGGTTTAATCCGGCGTTTTTCATTCCGGCATCCTCAAAATCGATGCCCCAAATCTAAGCGAAAGAATCTCTCAGAACTTTGCGCTGGCTCAAAGTTCGCCTCGGCGCGCGGGAATAAAATGGCGGCATAACCACAAAGGGACCTAAGAAAATGATCCGCAATATCACTGCAATCGCCGGGTTTGCCGCATTAGTCGCGTTTCCCGCTGCTGCCGAGACCATCGAAGTCAAAATGCTAAACAAAGGCGCTGATGGATCGGCCATGGTTTTCGAACCCGATTACGTGAAGCTTGCTCCGGGAGATACGCTGAAGTTTATCGCCACGGATCGCAGCCACAACGCCGAGTCCATAAAAGGCCGCGCACCGGAAGGTTCCGCGAACTTTAAAGGAAAAATCAACGAAGAAATCGAAGTCACTTTCGATGTAGAGGGTTGGTACGCAATTCAGTGCAGGCCTCACTACGCTATGGGAATGGCTATGGCCGTTGAGGTCGGCGACGCCGACGTACCAGCAGATTTCCTTGAAGGGCGAATGCCTCGTCGGGCGAAAGAACGACTCGAAGCTGCCATCGCAAACGGCAGCTGAATCTTTTCGTACAAATTATGAAGGAACGATCATGACAAAAGTATTCAATTCTCCATTGCCTCTACCGAGCCGTCGCGACGTTTTGAAATACGCAGGACTCGCCGGCGCGGCCACCATGGTCGGTGGTGGGGCATCACCTGTTCAGGCCAAGTACAAGCACGCTCGCGCTGCGGTCGGGCGCAAGCATGCGCTGCTGCCCGTCGCTGAAAGCACAACCGTTGACGCGCCAGAGGTCGACCTGAGCCATTTGCCACGCGTGAAACAAGAGTTAGTGGCACCGCCGTTTGCTCCGGTCCACGAGCAAGTCGCTACCGGCGGGCCCAAGATCGTCGAGGTCCGCTTGGAAATCGAAGAAAAACTTATGGTTGTCGACGAAGACACCGGTGCAGAAGTTTGGGCCCTGACTTACGGAGGTTCTGTTCCAGGGCCACTGATCGTTTGCCATGAAGGCGATTACGTCGAAGTGACCTTGGTCAACCCAGCTTCGAGCGCCTTGGAGCATAACGTCGACTTTCACTCTTCCACCGGCGCGCTTGGTGGTGGTGGTCTGACCCATGTCTACCCCGGCGAACAAGTCGTGTTGCGATGGAAAGCCACAAAACCCGGAACTTTCGTTTACCACTGTGCTCCTGGCGGTGAGATGATCCCATATCATATTTGCCATGGCATGAATGGCGCTGTGATGGTTCTTCCTCGTGACGGATTGAAAGACGCAGAGGGCAATCCGCTCCGGTATGACGACATCGTCTATATCGGTGAACAGGACTACTACCTTCCGATAGACGAAGACGGAAACTACAAAACGTACGAATTTGCCGGAGAGGATTACACAGACAGTCTTGACGCGATGCGCGGCTTGATCCCCAGCCATGTCGTTTTCAACGGCGCGGTAGGAGCTTTGACAGGCGAAGGCGCCTTGAAATCCAAGGTCGGTGACACAGTTCTGATGGTCCATACCCAAGCGAACCGGGATTCCCGCCCACACCTGATCGGTGGTCACGCAGACTACCTGTGGGAGGGTGGTAGTTTCTCTGATCCGCCAATGACCGGCTTTGAAACCTGGTTCATCCGCGGTGGCGCGGCGGGCGCGGCGCTGTACACCTTCAAGCAGCCTGGGGTTTATGCCTACGTCACCCACAACCTCATCGAAGCCGTGCTTCTTGGTGCAACAGCGCACTTCGTTGTGGAGGGTCAATGGGACAACGACCTCATGGCCCAGATCAGTGAACCTGGTCCAATTTCCATCTGATTGGGCCATGTGTCATGACCACTCGTAATACTGTTGCTGGTTTGATCGCAGTGGTCATGACAACTGTGATCGGGGCTATCTGGATTTCGGATGGCCCCGATCCTTCATTACTCCCGGAATTTGCCGATGAAGTCTGGGTTGGGTCTGACGGACCTCTGTTTGTCGCGCGCTATGAAGTCACAATTTCTGAATGGAACCGTTGCGTATACGATGGTGACTGTTCGATCGAACTGAAGCCACGTCCGGGATTCGACCCCGACACAACACCAGCCACGGGTTTGAACTGGTTTGACGCGCAAGACTATGCAGGCTGGATCAGTAAAGCGACCGGCCACCCCATGCGATTGCCGACAATGTCGGAATGGGCTGCCGTTGCCGCAGACGTGATTCCCGAAGCACCCGATCCGGCATTTACAGACCCGGCCCTTGCATGGGCATCCAGTTACGTGACCGAAGAAGGTTATTCTCGTGCATTGGAATCGATTGGAAGTTTCGCAGTCTCACCGGACGGTATTTCCGACCTAGACGGTCCGGTGTGGGAATGGACTTCTGATTGCTACGATCCGTCTGTTCCCGAACTAAGGTGTGCCGCTTTTTACGCCGGTGGATTGCACACATCTGTGCTGTCACCTCTGACGAAAGATCCTGCACGAGGGGGATGTGCGGTCGGCGCACCCCCTGCGCACCTTGGTGTGCGGCTTGTCAGCGACCAATCACCCCCACAACGGCGTCAAATCTGATTTGAACCGTCCGAGTTTTCCCCTGTCGCGGCGCAATAATCTAAACCACAAAACCCGTACGTGGTGGCTCGTATAAATTCCCACCGAGTCGCCGCGCGCCCGGTTGGACAATTCGATTCCCGTCCAATCGGGCTTCAAAAACATGCGTATTAGGTGTCGAATTGGAAACAGTGGATGCGTTTAACCGGTACTGTACTCAAAAAAATACCTACGTAAGTCACACTAATGCCCCATTAGAATGCATAATGATAATTGTTGTTAACGAGTAAATGTGTGTGTTCAGGGCCCTGTTCAAAAGCGCTGAGTACGAGTGAAAAGAGGTGGCTGTTATGCCTCGCGATTGTAATGAGTTTGATCAACTGCAGGTCGACGATGAATGCGAACTCGCACATCGCGACCTGCGTTCCTACAACATCAAAATGTCAATAAAGTTCAGACGAACCTATCGCCGCATGGTCTATGGCAGAACTGCCAATGCAGATAAGCGCCCACTTTCGCGACTGCATATGGACTCACGTCCATTCCCGGCAAATGAGACACAAAAATCACACTTCATGCAGTGACAGGCGCAACCGCAACGTCTTAAAGAAATTCTAACTTACTGGATGAAGTGGTGCCCCCACACGGACTCGAACCGCGGACCTACTGATTACAAATCAGTTGCTCTACCAGCTGAGCTATAGGGGCACGACGCGAGCACTTAAGGGGTTCCGGCGGACGACGCAAGACGTTTTGATCAAACTCGCCGCAACATTTCTCGTGCGACAAGCGCAACGGCCACAATCGATACCAAAATGATCAGCAGAGCAGACGGTGCCGCATCACCGATCTTCTCTAGACTGGCATGCTCATAACTGCGGGTTGCCAGCGTGTTGAACCCGAAAGGTCGAAGCAAAAGTGTCGCCGGAAGCTCTTTCACACAATCGACGAAAACCAGCAAAAGTCCGGTCGCGATCGAACCACGGATAAGCGGCAGATGAATGTGCCACAAGGTGCCACCCGGCGACTGCCCAAGCAACCGCGCGGCTGGAGCAAGATTGGGCGCAACCCGCCCCATCGCAGCATCAGCCGCACCCTGTCCGATCGCAAAGAACCGAACACAATAGGCATAGATCAGAACAAATGTTCCGCCTGTCAAAAGAAGACCCGGGTCAAAGCCGGTAACTGCAAGAACCCCGTCGGCCAGTCGGTTGTCAAAGGCTGCCAGCGGAATGAAAAGACCAACGGCCAGAACCGCCCCAGGGGCCGCGTATCCAATTGTCGTGACCGGCAGGATCAAACGTGGGCCAATACGGCCCGATAGGCGCACGCCATAGACCATAAGCAAAGCCAATGCCATCGTTGTAAACGCCGCAAGACCCGAAACAAACACAGTGCTGGCAAGCGCATTGATGAGCCCCGATTCAAACCATCTCTCGGGCTTTGCCCAAGCGTGGCTGGTGAGAATGGCAACAGGGAATACGAAACCAATGAAGAACGGAATCGTACAGGCGATGGTCGCGCCTGCCGCCTTTGCCCCGGTCAACTTGTGACGCATCTTAATGCGTTCCTGCCTGGTGTTGCGATGGTATCTGGCATTTCGGCGGCTGATTTTCTCAAGTGCAACCAGAGCGCAAATCACCGCAAGAATGACACAGGCGATCTGGGCCGCACCGCCAGCGTTTCGCGCCTCGAGCCACACCGAAAACACGCCAGTCGTCAGAGTTTGCACGCCAAAGTAATCGACGGTTCCAAAGTCGTTGACGGTTTCCATCATGACGATGGCCGTTCCAGCAACGATGGCTGGCCGGGCCATTGGCACACCAACCCTCAGAAACTGTCGCCACGGCCTGGCTCCTAGCGCCTGCGCAACTTCATAGACGCATCCGGACTGCTCCCGAAATGCGGCGCGGGCCAGCAGATATACATATGGATAAAGCGAAGCGCTCAGAACCAGAATGGCGCCGTATTGGCTTCGGATGGTCGGAAACCAGTAATCTGCTGCATTTTCCCAGCCAAACATCGATCGCAACATGGTTTGCAGTGGGCCTGCATAGTCCAAGAAGTCGACAAGCGCATAGGCACCCAAATAACCCGGCACGGCCAAAGGAAAGAGGAGCAGCCATTCCAGAACACGAACGCCGGGAAACCGATACTGCACGACAAGCCATGCTGTCGTCGTGCCGACAACGGCCGAAACGCCCGCAACAAGAAACATGATTACTGCGGTGTTGCTCAGATATCGGGGCAGCGTCGTTGCGGCCAGATGAGGCCAAATGTTTTCGGTGGGATTGGCCGCCATCCAGATAACCGAGACGATCGGCAACAGTACAAGTGCCGCAATTGATGCTGCCAAAACGGTCCATCGACCAGGCAACCGAACACCAGCCCGAGAAATCTGAGTATTTGTGTCAACCATTACCTCGGCCTAGCCCGAAATGGCTTTCCCTGTCCAGCCATCATCGGCTAAGTTTTGGCCAGATAACAAACAGGGGCAGGCACTCAGATCGATGCAGATCCTTTTCCATCTCGGCGCTCACTGCACCGACGACGGTTTATTGATCCGCTCGGTGCTTCGAAATCGTGCCGTTCTTGCCAACGAGGGCATAGGTGTCCCCGGCCCTAGCCGATATCGAGAACTGCTTGGCGATGTCTCGACCACACTTCGTGGTGAACAAGCAAGCGAAGACACCGAACAGATGTTGGTCGATGCGATCCGCGACGACGACACCGCCGAGCGCATCGTTTTGTCCAGCGAGAACTTCATCTGCCGCGACAAGGTCGTGTTGTCCGAAGATGGCCTTTACTCGAAAGCGGGAAAATCAGCGTGGCTGCGCAACTGTTTTCCGTCGCATGACGTCGAATTTGCAATAGCTATTCGCAATCCAGCATCGTTTATCCCCGACGTATTGGCCCGTTTGCCAGAAAATGAGCGTGATGAAGTGTTCACGTCTTTTCGACTTGAGACAGCGTCTTGGGCCGATGTGATTGCTGATATCAGCGCAGCGAATCCCGGCGCCCCGATATCCGTGTGGTGCCACGAGGATACGCCCTTTATCTGGGCCGAACTTATTCGCGAACTAACCGCACATGATCCCTACACAGTAACCGAAGGCGGCCTAGACATGATCGCCCAGATCATGAGCGAAACCGGCTTCGCGCGGTTACAGGATTTTCTGAACGGACATAGTGACCTGACCGAGTCTCAGCGGCGACGCACGATTTCAGCGTTCCTGGAAGCGCATGCCTTGAAGGACGAGATCGAAAACGAGGTCGATCTGCCGGGCTGGACCCGCGACACGGTTGATGTCCTGAGCGAGCTTTACGAAGAAGACCTTCGACAAATCTCAAAAATGTCCGGCGTGACTTTTGTTCAGCCCTGAGCCATCTGCCTGCGCAGCGCGATGAGCGCACCGAAGTAAAAACGGCGCGTCAGATCACATTCCCAAAGCTTCTTTGTACATTTCAAGCACAGCTTCTTCTTCAGCGATTTCATCGCGATCGCGCTTTCTCAGAGCGACAACTTTGCGCATGACCTTGGTGTCGTATCCGCGCGCCTTGGCCTCGGCCATGACCTCTTTCTGCTGGTCGGCGATGTCCTTTTTCTCCGACTCCAAGCGTTCGTAGCGCTCAATGAACTGGCGCAACTCGTCTGCTGTAACGCGGTAGCTTTGCTCGATAACCTCGTCCGACATGTCTTCCCCCTGTCTGATCCGAACCCGATCCCTAACCAACGCTTTGCCCTGCTTCAAGGGCTTGATTAGGTTCAACAGAGCGTTTACCGGAACACGGACCTCAGACGTGGGAAAGCGACAATGGAAAACCTAATCTGGATTGGTGCGATCCTAACGCTTGTGGGCGTCGCCGGACTTGTGTGGTGCATCTCGATTGCGATGAAAGCAAAGCGTGAAGGCTTGGATGACGCCGCCATGAAAGAACGGCTTCAAAAAGTGGTCGCGTTGAATATGGGAGCGCTCGGCCTTTCGGCAATCGGGTTGATGTGCGTCGTTCTCGGGATTTTCTTGAGCTAAACGTCAATCGTCCCGAAATTCTCTTCAGCGTTAATCAAATCCTGAAAGATCGGTGACGGCGGAGATATCAGGGGCGATCTTTGCGACGCCTCGAGAATGATTTTGCGCACTTGCTCAAGCCCCAGCAGGTCTGCCGCGAACATGACACCACCTGTGCGACGCGCAAATCCAAGTCCGTGGACGGCGACCATATCAATGAACGACGCACTATCCACGAGACCTTCATTCAGCACCTGCGCGCCGGCGCCAGCCATCGCAGACAAACACAGCTTTCGCACGTCCGAATCTGTCCAGATTTTCGGTGTGATCCCTTTGGCGGCCCGTTCCACATCAATCAAAGCCGCAACATCCGGATCCTCGACCCCTTGGTCTCCCGGTTTTCGATAGGCGTAAAACCCACGCCCGTTCAGTCGCCCGGCGCGCCCGGTTACAGAAAGTTTTCCTGTAAGATCATCGGTCTCTGCGGTACGTCTGGAACGCACCAGCCCTTGGGCATCGCGCAACGCAAACGATCCCATTGGCAGGCCCCAGTCCTGAAGGACATCATCAACCTGACGGATACGCGCACCCTCAAGCACGCAAAGATCCGCTGCCGCGTGCAAAGCATCCATGATCCTCACACCGATGCCGGCCTCACTTCCCGCGCTGACTTCGATTGTCAGACGGTCCAACTTGCGGGCAAGCGCCCGCACCGTGGAAAGCGCATTCGGCGCGGTAGTACCGCAGGGTATGATCTCGGCAACGCGGTTCTTCCGCATGCCAGAATAGAACTTCAGCCCAACAACATCGCCCGGCCGTTTCGTAGCCGAAGCCAGCCGCGCCACATCGACGCTTTCGGTGCCAGTCGCAAGAACGGCACCCGCCTTCATCACTGAATCAAGGTCAGAGACCATTGAGCGCGAAATGAGCGGGCCAGGATCAACGACCACGTCCGCATCGGCCAATGGTTCCAAAGTTGGCACCGCCTGCAACCGGTCCAATGTATCCTCGACATTCTCGTCGGTGAGTTTTCCTGCAGCAACGAGCGCATCGTAGTGTTCGATAATACGGCTCACAGCCGTTTCCAGGGCTGTTTCTTTGTCTTCCGCCAAAGTGACGGTGAAGCCGGCGTCCAAACAGGTGACCGCGATCTCGATGCCCAGCGGTCGAGCGCCCAAAACCCCGATCGTCTTCAAAGGTCGTGACGGTTCCCGCACAGTTCTAACGGTTGCGGCATTCAACGCACGCTCGGCATTGAACACATGGCGCAGCGCCTTGGAATGATCGGATGCCAAAAGGTCTTCAAAGGCCGACAGCTCCAAACCTCGACCGACTTCATACGGCAGAAGTAGTGCAGCTTCGACGCATTCGATCAGCCGCAGCGGCGCGTCTAGAGCGGATTTCTCAGCCAGTCGACGATGCTCGGAGACTGCCTCCAGAAACGCGTTGCCCTCGCCCAACCTGTCTCGCCGTGTGGAACTCCGTTTCAGCGCTTCGCCTGACCGCGCCAACAGCAACGCATGATCGACCGCGGCCTCAACGACGTCCGTATCGACCAGTTCATCAACCAGTCCAAGCTTCTTGGCAGACGGCCCGGAAACCGAACGACCACTCAAAAGCAACTTAAGCGCTGCAAGCCCGCCAATGACTTTTGGAAGTCGTTGGGTCCCACCCGCGCCAGGCAATAGCCCTATTGTAATTTCGGGTGCACCCAGCTTTGCCGATGGGCTTGCAACCCGTGCGTGGGCGGCCAAAGCCAACTCAAGACCGTTTCCTAAAGCTGGACCGTTTATCGCCGCGACAACCGGCTTATCGATTGCTTCGATCTGATCACAGATGTCACCAAACTGAGTGAATTCATCCGCATCCGAGTCATCTTCATCTGCTTGCTTTGACGACAATGCGGTGCCCAGGGCAAAATTTGACCCAGAACCGGTTATGACGATTGCAGAACAACCAGGGTTTTGAGAGGCCGCCAAAACTGCTTCAAGTAGACGTGCCTGAGCGTCAGCCGTCAGCACCCCGTTCGGAGGGGTACTGAGTGCGACAACGGCCACACCGTTTTGACGTAGATCGGCAATATCCGCCTGATCGCCCATTTTCGCCCAACTTTCTCGCCCTATTTTTGTCTACGCCAATTTCACGAAAACTCAAGGATCCGGCGGCTTTTCGGGGAGTAGGCGCGACTAAACGGGTTCGTTATCCCACAGG
>JAPPOI010000239.1 GCA_028818055.1 Boseongicola sp. | reverse complement strand
CCTTCTGCGTTCACGTACCAAGTCTGGATACAGTTGTTGTGGTAGATTGAGTTTTCGCCGCGAAGCTCACGCAGCTGTTGTTTTGTCGGCTGGACGTAACCGGTTTCGTCCATTGCGCGCGCCTGGAGCAGCATCTCTTCGCCGTTCCAGTTCGTGTCCAGATAGAAACGTGTCAGCGCCTTGCTATCGCCTTGCCGCCCAAGTCGAGCCGTTTCCCAAGTGATGCCACCATCTTTTGAGACGTCGACGCGGGTGATCTTACCGTGTCCAGACCATGCCAGGCCCGAGATAACCAACGGGCCGGCCCCATGATTGATTGGTGACTGAGGGCTCGGAGACGTGATGACAGACTTCGCATCCATGACCCACGTCCATTTCCGGGCTGTTCCGTCCTCCAGGACGTCTGTGTACTTCGAGGTTTCTTCCCGGCTCTCGACTGCCATGTCGACAACTTCGATCCGACGCAGCCACTTCACCCACATGTTGCCTTCCCAACCCGGGACCACAAGACGGACTGGGTATCCATGCTCTTTTCGAAGAGCTTCGCCATTGGCTTTGAACGCAACAAAACAATCGTCCAAGGCTTTTTCCATTGGGATGGATCGACCGTTTGAAGATGCATCAGCGCCCTCGACGTAAACCCATTTGTCGCTCAGATCGCCTGCGGCATCCAAACCAGCCTCATTAAGAAGCGTCCTTAGCGGGATACCGGTATATTCCATGTTATGGATCATGCCGTGGGTGAACTGGACACCGTTCAGCTGTGCGCCTGCCCATTCCATTCCGGTGTTGGCCGCACATTCGCAAAAGTAGACGTGGTTTTCGCGTGGGAAGCGTTCCAGATCATCGTAAGTGAAGACCAGCGGCTTATCGACCAAGCCATTGATCATCAGACGATAATCTTCTTTGCGCAGCTCAATTGCCCCAGAATGGTGGCGCTCAAACGCGCAGCCCTGAGGAGTAATCGTTCCATCCAGTGCATGAATCGGTGTGAAGTTGATCGACGAGATTGGATCCGCCGTCAGCCAAGGCACATTGCGGCGAATGACATCGCTTTCAAACTCGATGGGCAATCCATACGGCGTTTCATCCACGCCTTCACCGGTATATGACGCCCAATCCTGAACTTCAGTAATCAGTGGATCAGGAGAATTCGCAGTCGCCGCCCCGGCAACTGTTCCTGCTGCGGCCGCGGCAGAACCGCGAAGAAAGGCGCGGCGAGAGGTATTTTTCATCCCATTCATTGTGCTTTCTCGATCCTCGTTTGCATCGCTCCGCCCTTTGACGGTAACGATTTCAATCAGTTGGTTATGACTTCAACGCTGGTGTTTGGTTCCAAGCTAATCGTGCCCTTGCGCTTGATGTAGCTTTCCACAACGTCCCAAATTGGCGGCCCTTCGGTGCCTTCGTTCACGCTGGCCCAACCAGCAACGACGTAGTTTTTGGACGCCTCGATCGCTTCGCCCGTTTTTAGAAGCGTCAGATCAGTGATCCGGCTGCCTTGAGGCTTGCTGATATCAATCCGGTATCCAAGACCACCCGTCCGAACCATGTCTCCGCCCTGCTGGAAGTACGGATCTGGGTGGAACAGGTTGTCGGCAACGTCTTCCAGAACAACGTGCAAGAACTCGCCCGTGAATTCGGTGCGGTAGGCATTTGGATAGGACATGGACGTCACGTTCCAAATGTCTTCGCGTGTAATCGGCGCCCCTGGAAGAACGGATGGTCCCCACCTCACGCCGGGAGAAAGAGCGATATCAGCGTCGCGTTCTTCCAGAAGCGCATCACAGATGACGTCGTCCCACGTACCGTTGAAATTGCCACGGCGGTAAAGAAGCGTATCAGTCGTTCCGATGACCTCATTCAACGCGTCCTCGTAAGGCCCGCGGTCCGCGTCGATTTGCGCAGCCATTTCAGCGTCAGGTTCGATAACGTCCGAGAAGATCGGAATGAGTTTATGACGGAACCCAAGGACCTGACCTTGGCGAACGTCCAGATCGACACGGCTCACGAACTTACCGTTCGAGCCCGTCGCAACGATAATCGTAGAGCCAACGACAAATGGTTCAGGCAGTGCATCGTGGGTATGCCCGGATAGGATCACGTCGATACCGGACACCTCGCCTGCCATCTTTTTGTCGACGTCGAAGCCATTGTGGCTCAGCAACTCAACAAGATCGGCAACTGCTTACCTAACTTCGTCAAACATCTCTTGCATG
>JAPPOI010000352.1 GCA_028818055.1 Boseongicola sp. | reverse complement strand
GCGTACCCTTACGCAGCAGCGCGCGCAGCGTTGGCACGTCAGGCTCGTTGCCTTCCAGGTATTCCATCATCGCGTCGTCGTCCATTTCGACGGCGGCTTCGATCATCTTGTTGCGCCAGTCGTTGGCCATGTCCTGAAGCTCGGCGCGGATCGGCGCTTTTACCCAGGATGCGCCAAGGTCTTCGCCCTGCCACAGCCATTCTTCCATGGTCACCAGATCGACAAGGCCTTCCAACGCAGTTTCTGCACCGATCGGAATGCCAACGGGCACCGCGCGGGCACCCGTGCGGTCTTCGATCATTTCAACACAGTTGAAGAAGTCAGCGCCGATTTTGTCCATCTTGTTGACGAACACGATGCGCGGAACCTTGTAGCGGTCAGCCTGACGCCAAACAGTTTCAGTCTGCGGCTCAACACCAGCGTTTGCGTCAAGAACACAAACAGCGCCGTCAAGAACGGCGAGCGAACGCTCAACTTCAATTGTGAAGTCAACGTGACCTGGAGTGTCGATGATGTTCAGGCGGTGCTTTGGCGTGTCAGCTGTCTGACCGTCTTCTGTGCGCTCCCAGAACGTGGTTGTCGCAGCCGAGGTGATCGTGATGCCACGCTCTTGCTCTTGCTCCATCCAGTCCATGGTTGCAGCACCATCATGCACTTCACCAATGTTGTGCGACTTACCTGTGTAGTACAGGATGCGCTCCGAACATGTGGTCTTACCGGCGTCGATGTGCGCCATGATGCCAAAGTTGCGGTAGCGCTCGAGTGGATATTCGCGGGCCATCTGCCTGCTCCTTAAGAATGGTTACCAGCGGTAGTGGCTGAACGCTTTGTTGGCGTCGGCCATCTTGTGGGTGTCTTCGCGCTTCTTCACGGCAGCACCGCGCCCGTTCAGGGCATCGGCAAGCTCACCAGCGAGGCGTTCTTCCATCGTGTTTTCGTTGCGCGACTTAGCGGCAGCGATCAGCCAACGGATGGCCAGAGCTTCGCGGCGCTCAGGGCGAACTTCGACAGGAACCTGATAGGTGGCACCACCAACACGGCGCGAGCGGACCTCGACCGACGGTTTGATGTTGTCGAGTGCTTCGTGGAAGACTTCGACAGGTGCTTTTTTCAGGCGATCTTCAACCCGGTCGAACGCGTTATATACGATGCGCTCGGCGACGGACTTTTTGCCGTCGATCATCAGGTTGTTCATGAACTTAGTCAGAACCACGTCGCCATATTTGGCGTCGGGCAGAACTTCACGTTTTTCAGCGGCGTGACGGCGGGACATTCTCTATTCCTCTTACTTCGGACGCTTGGCGCCGTATTTCGAGCGACGCTGCTTACGGTCTTTGACGCCCTGTGTATCCAGAACACCGCGCAGGATGTGGTAGCGAACACCGGGAAGGTCTTTGACACGGCCACCACGGATCAGAACCACCGAGTGCTCCTGAAGGTTGTGGCTTTCGCCCGGAATGTAGCTGATGACCTCGAAACCGTTTGTCAGGCGCACTTTGGCAACCTTACGCATGGCCGAGTTCGGTTTCTTCGGTGTCGTTGTGTACACACGGGTGCAAACGCCGCGCTTCTGCGGGCAGCCTTCCATGTGGAGCGACTTCGAGCGTTTTACTTTTGGCTGCCGCGGCTTGCGGATCAGCTGTTGGATCGTTGGCATTGGGTCGATAACCCCTTCGTTGCAACACTTTGTCTCGTGGGGCGCGCGCACCCCGGTTTCTTCGGTTGCGTTCTCGTGCGTCCACGAAAACGCGATAAGCCGCAGCGCTCCCTAACCTTGGGAACACGCGGTGGGCCTTCAGAGGATCGGGGCAAACGGGTCGCCCGGATCGTGACCACTTCGATCTGTAAAAGGCGAACAGGCGATCAACCCGTTCGGCCAAGTGCGCGCCGTATAGACAGAGTCGCACACCCTGTCAACAGCGCCAGAGTGCTTATGTGGTGGTTTATTCGGCCGGTTTCAATCGCTCCAAGGCGCGCTCGCGCCAGAGCGTGAAAAGCCCTGTGGCAACAACAATGGTTGCGCCAAGCATTGTAAGTGAATCTGGCCAGTGGCCGAAGACCAATAATCCCGCAATCAGTGCCACCAACAGACTGGTGTATCGGAAAGGCGCGACAAAACCGATATCGCCCACGCGCATGGCCATGACCGAGAACAAGTAACCGCCAACGATCATGACAATTGCGCAAGCAAGCAAAAGGAAGTCGCGTGCATCCATCGCTACCCAATCCGTGCCCATCGCGCCAATAGTCCCAAATGCCAAAACCCCAGCAGCGGTGAAGGCCGAAACAAGTAGCGACGGTACTTCTGGCGACAATCGACGCGCGGCCAGATCACGGACGGTTACGCAGACAACGGCAGCGAGGCCAAAGAGCGAATACAGATTGAAGTCAGAGCCGCCTGGGCGAACGATCAACATCACGCCAGCAAAGCCAACAAAGATCGCCGCAAACCGTCTCCATCCGACTGGTTCTTTAAAGAACAACGCTGCCCCCAAAGCGACCGTCAGCGGAAGAGCCTGAATGATCGCAGTGACGTTGGCGATCGGCAGCTTGATCAACGCATTGATAAAGAAATACGCCGCTCCGATTTCCGACACCGTGCGGATAACGATGATCCAGCGGTCCTTCGTTCCAACCGGCGCGCGCAATACCCCTGCCCTTTTTGCAAGGAACAGCAAAATCGCCAGTGTTCCCAAGCTGCGAAGAAAGAGGAGCTGGAAAAAAGGGATGTCCTGTCCGAGCATCTTCATGAACGTATCGTTGATGGTGAACGCCGCCATCGAGCCCGTCATCAAAAGCGCGCCGCGGTAGTTTGCAGAAAGCTGGGACATTTTGCAGCGGTATCAGATCATTTTTGCAGAAGCCATCAGCTTCGCTTGACGGAACATAAGTTTTGGATTCCACTGCCAAAAAAAGAATACTGAGGCAGGTCATGTCACGCTTTCTAGCGGTGACAACGGTGAAGAACGAGGGTCCCTACGTTCTTGAATGGGTCGCGCACCATCGGTTGTGCGGGTTCGATCGTATCGTTGTCTTTCAAAATGATTCAGACGACACGACAGTGCAGTCGTTGCGTGTTTTGGCGCGTCTTGGCGTCATCGAGTTTTTCGACAACCCCAATGATGAGGGCAAATTTCAGGCGCAAGCCTATCGCCGCGCGTCGCGTTTGGAAGCCTTTGCTTCATCCGACTGGTGCATGGCCCTGGATTTTGACGAATACCTTGGTGTCCGCGTGGGCGCGGGCGGCTTGGAAGACTTGGTCACCTCGTGCCCAACCGCCGATGCGATCATGGTGAACTGGCGCAATTTCGGCAGTGGCGGACAGCTTGATCTTGACCAAGGTCTTCTGACTGAGCGGTTCACGATGACCGAGGATCCGTCACGCATGCTTGGTGAGCAGAAGCACACGGCCTTCAAAACCCTGTTCCGTACATCATCTTTTGCCCGTCCGGGTATCCATTTCCCGCGTGTGCCTACAGTCGAACGACCGGTTCTGGTAAATGGTTCCGGCATCATGGATGGGGCGTTCCCACGCCAAGCGTGGCGCAGCGCCGATCCCGGAGGATATGCCTTAGCCCAGATAAATCACTACATCATTCGGGATGTGATGAGCTTCATCCTGAAATCGGCACGCGGTAGCGCGAACGCTCCGCATCGTGATCTGGGTGCGAAGTATTGGTCGACCTATGACATCAACGAAGCGGAAGATCGCCTTTTGGCGGATCGAAGTGCTGCCATCTGGACCGAGATGAAACGGTTGGACGATCTGTCAGACGGGTTGCTGATGCGGCTGCGTTTGCGTGCCTTCCGGCAGTGGCGCACGAAGTTCAGAAATCTTGTTGCCAAGCCTGAGTTCGCTGAATTGCGTCAGCAGATCGGCCCAACGCCGTTGGCGGCATAAACGAAAACAGGCCCCAAAGGGGCCTGCTTCAAGTGAGTATCTTTTGGCGACAGTCGATTAAGACTTGCGACGTCCCACAACTCCAAGCGCGCCAAGGCCCGCAAGGATCAGCCAGCCTGCAGCTGGAAGAGGAACGACTGTGGTGCCCGCCGTTTTATAAAGCGACAAGTGCGAAACATTCGGCGTGCCACCGGTGTTGGTTTTCACACCCAAGGTATCCCAAGTGGCATTCGTCGCCGAAGTGCCATCCAGAAGGTAGGCAGAAAAACCCGGTGCAGCTTTCACCACCAACGCATAAACGTAACCAGAAACGCCGGTAAACGAATACGTGCCGGAAGTTGTTCCGAAGCCAGTCATGCTAAGGACACCGCCATCGTTGTTGGCTTCGTCTTTGTCGACCAACATCCAGTTGCTATAGCCAAAAAAGCCGTTTTGGCTCAGCGCAGCTTCGCTGTCGTTCGGAGCCGGATTCAATCCGGAGTCAGAAACCATGCCGATACAGTCGATATGCAAAATCGCGCTAGCATCGCATGGAGCACCAGCGTTGAATTCATAATCAGGTAAAGGCGTAGTTGGCTGCACTACAGCAGCCGAAGCGATTCCCCCGGAAAAAACCAGAGCAATCAAGGTAGTTAGAATACGTTTCATAATTTCCCCACCACAAAACATACAATTTACACCACTTTTCTAGCAGTTTTGTGTGTGCCACGCAAATGGGTCAAATCCCGTTAATCTTCGGTTAATCTTCAGTTTTTATCGTTCATCTTCGGTTAATTTTCAATCGCTTTTCACTGTGACGATCGATTGGATTTGTGAGCACTGGAACCAATATACGGAGCAAAATCCAACGGCAGGAAACCAGCCGGATAAATAACATTTCTAGCAGTTCTCACAGACCTTGTGACGATTGCGCAAAAGGTTGAGTGACCCGGAAATTCACCCTCGTGCATAGTCAAAGAAATTCGGCAACTCGCTCTACGCCATTCGAGGCTTCGTGATTAGCGATGCAGATATATATTGAAAAGCCAAAGGGCGGCGCTGGCGCAATTGGGCACCAACTCCGTTTTCTAAGGCCACTTGATCTCAGTTAAAGCAAGAGCTCGAAATCGTCTTCTTCCGAGTCATCTTCGTTGCGGAAGTTTTCTGGTAGCTTATCGAGCACAATTACCGGTAAGCCAGTCGCCTCGTCGAACACCGGCTTCTCACCTGTTTCGACGGGCGGTGTCGTTTCGGGTGGACCCATTGGCTCAGCCTCTGGCATCACGGGAAGCTCAGCCGGCTTACCGCCTTCTGGAATGCTATTTAACGCCTCCTGAGCCATTTCCCGTTCCTGGGTTTTGCTCAGGGCCTTCATTATTGCTTCGGTTTTCATTTTTCTGTCCTGTATTGGTTAGGTGCGAGCTTATTTCGCTACCGATGCTGCCTCCACATCACTTTTAGCTAAGCTTGCCTCAATGAACAGAAGATAAACGCTGTTCACGGTCGCGCGGAAAACCGCCGACGCTCGCTTGTTCGGTTCGCGTTCTTAACGTGGTTCGGACACCGTCTCATGGAAAACCGCTTCGATATTGTGGCCGTCAGGATCCAGAACGAACGCTGCATAGTATCCCTGGTGGTACTGGGGGCGCAGGCCCGGACGCCCGTTGTCAGTTCCACCCGCCCGAATGGCCGCGTCGTGAAACGCATCGACTTCGGCGGTACTTTTGGTCCGCAACGCGATATGCAGCATGCCGGTTGTCGGTCGCTCCTCAGCTATCCAGAACCAGGGCCGGTCGTCCCCGTAACCGGAAACGTTAATACCGTTTGTCTGTTCTTGCGGGACGTCGAACAGACGGCGGACACCCAATGGAGCAAAAGCTTTGTCGTAAAACTCGGTGGATCGGTCGAAGTCCGAAACTCCAAAAGTGATGTGATCAATCATCTTGCGCTCTCCACTAAAGAAAAAAGGGCCCCCGCATTGGAGGCCCTTTCATGTTCTAATTGTCGCAATCGTCAGTCGCGGCTTTCCGGTGTTTCCACCAGATCGGCGTCGATCTCGGTCACGTCGATGTCGTCCATCGGTGCCGCCAATGCCGCGGCAGCTTCGGCCTCGGCACGGGCTTCCTGAATGACTTTCAGGTCGCGCTCGGCAGCAATACGGCGCACTTTCTGGGTCGCGCCACCTGTACCGGCTGGGATCAGACGGCCAACAATGACGTTTTCCTTCAGGCCAACAAGCGTGTCACGCTTGCCTTGAACCGATGCTTCGGTCAGCACGCGGGTCGTTTCCTGGAACGACGCAGCCGAGATGAACGACCGGGTCTGAAGCGACGCCTTGGTGATACCCAAGAGGATCGGCTCGCCCTGTGCAAGACGACGACCTTCCGACGCTGCCTTTTCGTTGGCGGCATCAAATTCGGCCTTGTCGACGTGTTCACCCTTCAGAAGCGTGGTTTCTCCGCTGTCGAGGATCTCCCACTTCTGGAGCATCTGACGCACGATGACCTCGATGTGCTTGTCGTTGATCTTCACGCCCTGGAGACGATAGACCTCTTGCACCTCGTCGATCATGTAGTCAGCCAACGCTTCGACACCCATGATTGACAGGATGTCATGCGGCGCCGGGTTGCCGTCCATGATGTAGTCGCCCTTTTGAACGAAGTCACCTTCGGCCACTGGGATGTGCTTGCCCTTCGGCACCATGTATTCGACCGGCTCAAGCGATTCATCGGCAGGTTCAATGCTGATGCGACGCTTGTTCTTATAGTCGCGGCCGAATTTCACGTAGCCATCTATTTCGGCGATGATCGCGTGATCCTTCGGACGGCGCGCTTCAAAGAGTTCAGCAACCCGAGGCAGACCACCGGTGATGTCTTTTGTCTTCGCGCCTTCACGTGGAATACGCGCCACAACATCACCCGCTGCAACATCGGCACCGTCTTCAACCGACAAAATGGCGTCAACCGACATCGGGTAAGTGACCGGGTTGCCCGCATCGTTGCGGACCGGCTCACCATCCGAACCTGCCAGAATGACCTCAGGCTTCAGATCGCTGCCCTTTGGCGCAGAACGCCAGTCGGTCACGATCTTCTGGGTCATGCCTGTGGCATCGTCGGTGTCGTCGCGGACAGATACGCCCGACACAAGATCGACGAACTTCGCAGTACCGGCTTTCTCGGCAATGATCGGAAGCGTGTATGGGTCCCACTCAAAAAGTTTGTCCCCACGCGCAACCTTGTCGCCTTCCTTGACGAAGACTTTGGTACCGTAGCCCAGCTTGTGGCTGGCGCGTTCGACACTGTTTTCGTCTTCGATGGCAAGCTGCATGTTCCGGCCAATAACGATCTGTTCGCCAGCGGCGTTCTTGATCAGGTTGGCGTTCTTGAACACGATCTTACCTTCAGCCGAAGCTTCAAGGAACGACTGCTGACCACCCTGCGCAATGCCGCCAATGTGGAATGTCCGCATCGTCAGCTGCGTGCCGGGTTCACCGATCGACTGAGCAGCGATGATGCCAACGGCTTCGCCGATGTTCACCAACGTACCGCGCGCAAGGTCGCGGCCGTAGCACATGGCGCAGACGCCTTCCTCAGCCTCACAGGTCAGCGGCGAACGAATGCGAACCGACTGAAGCGAAGCCGCTTCGATTGCATCGGCCTTGCGCTCGTCGATCAACTCGCCTTTGGCGGCCAGGACTTCATCAGAACCTGGTACGACGATATCCTCAGCCGCGACGCGGCCCAGAATACGTTCAGACAAAGACGCAACGATTTCGCCATCGTTGATCGCTGGTTCAGCATTGATGGCCGTCTCGGTTCCACAATCGTGCATGCGCACGATGCAGTCCTGTGCCACGTCAACCAGACGGCGGGTCAGATAACCGGAGTTCGCTGTCTTAAGCGCCGTATCAGCCAGACCTTTCCGAGCGCCGTGTGTCGAGTTGAAGTACTCAAGCACCGTTAGGCCCTCTTTAAAGTTCGAGATGATCGGTGTTTCGATGATCTCGCCCGACGGCTTGGCCATAAGGCCGCGCATACCGCCCAGCTGCTTCATCTGGGCTGGCGAACCACGCGCACCAGAGTGCGACATCATGTAGACGCTGTTCGGTTCCATTTCGGCACCGGCATCGTCTTTCTTCATCGAAGAGATGTCGTCCATCATGGCGGCAGCCACATCGTCCGAACACTTCGACCAGGCGTCGACAACTTTGTTGTACTTTTCGCCCTGAGTGATCAGGCCGTCCATGTACTGTTGTTCGAACTCTTTAACCTGTTCGCGAACGTCATCGACGATCTTCCACTTGGCGTCGGGGATGACCATGTCGTCCTTACCGAACGAGATGCCGGCCTTGAACGCTTCTTTGAAGCCCATCGACATGATCTGGTCACAGAAGATGACACTCTCTTTCTGACCGCAGTAGCGATAGACCGTGTCGATGACCTGCTGAACCTCTTTCTTCCGGAGAAGACGGTTCACCAGTTCAAACGGTGCTTTCGCGTTCAGCGGCAGAAGTGCGCCCAGCTTGACGCGACCAGGGGTCGTTTCAAAACGCTGGTAAACTTCCTGACCTTCGTCATCGATCTGTTTGACGCGTGCAGTGATCCGGGCGTGCAAGTGCACCTCGCCAGCGTCCAACGCATGCTGAACTTCGTCGGCATCAGCAAAGACCATGCCTTCGCCCTTCATGCCTTCGCGCTCCATCGAGATGTAATAGAGACCAAGGATCATGTCCTGCGATGGAACGATGATCGGTGCGCCGTTGGCTGGCGACAGAACGTTGTTCGTCGACATCATCAGAACGCGGGCTTCCAGCTGTGCTTCAAGCGACAGTGGCACGTGAACGGCCATCTGGTCACCGTCGAAGTCAGCGTTAAACGCCGAACAGACGAGCGGGTGAAGCTGGATCGCCTTACCTTCGATCAGAACCGGTTCGAACGCCTGAATGCCGAGACGGTGCAGTGTCGGTGCGCGGTTCAGAAGAACCGGGTGCTCACGAATGACCTCGTCCAGGATGTCCCAAACCTCGGGACGTTCCTTTTCGACCAGTTTCTTCGCCTGCTTGACCGTCGAAGACAGGCCCTTGGCTTCCAAGCGACTGTAAATAAACGGTTTAAACAGCTCGAGCGCCATCTTTTTCGGAAGACCACACTGGTGCAGCTTCAGTTCCGGACCGGTCACAATGACCGAACGGCCCGAGAAGTCGACGCGCTTACCCAAAAGGTTCTGGCGGAAGCGGCCCTGCTTGCCTTTCAGCATGTCGCTGAGCGACTTCAGCGGACGCTTGTTCGCACCCGTGATGACGCGGCCACGACGGCCGTTGTCGAACAGAGCGTCGACAGACTCCTGCAACATCCGCTTTTCGTTCCGGACGATGATGTCTGGTGCGCGAAGCTCGATCAGACGCTTCAGGCGGTTGTTCCGGTTGATCACACGACGATACAGATCGTTCAGGTCAGACGTCGCAAAACGTCCGCCGTCCAGCGGCACAAGCGGACGCAGTTCCGGTGGAATGACCGGAATGACCGTCAGGATCATCCATTCAGGACGGTTGCCCGATTCAAGGAAGTTCTCGACGATCTTCAGACGCTTGATGATCTTCTTTGGCTTCAGTTCACCGGTTGCTTCGGCCAGATCAGCGCGCAACTGCTCGGCTTCAGCTTCCAGATCGATGTTCTGGAGCATCTCACGGATCGCTTCGGCGCCGATGTTCGCGGTGAACGCGTCCATACCGTAGGCGTCCTGCGCATCCATGAACTCTTCTTCCGACATCAGCTGGCCGTATTGCAGGTCAGTAAGGCCGGGTTCGATGACCACATAGTTCTCGAAGTAGAGAATGCGCTCAAGATCGCGCAGCGTCATGTCGAGCATAAGGCCGATACGGCTTGGCAGCGACTTCAGGAACCAGATGTGCGCAACCGGAGCGGCCAGTTCGATGTGGCCCATCCGTTCGCGGCGCACCTTCTGGAGCGTCACTTCTACACCGCATTTCTCGCAGACAACGCCGCGATACTTCATGCGCTTATATTTGCCGCAGAGACATTCGTAGTCTTTGATCGGCCCGAAGATGCGGGCACAGAACAGACCGTCACGCTCGGGTTTGAACGTCCGGTAGTTGATCGTCTCGGGCTTTTTGATCTCACCATAGGACCACGAAAGGATCCGCTCCGGTGACGCCAGCGAGATCTTGATCTCGTCAAACGTCTTCGGCGCGGCGAGCGGGTTAAACGGGTTTGTTGTCAGTTCCTGGTTCATAATCAGTTCCTCACCTCGGCGATCAGAAAACGACCATTGTCGCAATCAAGATTGCCGTTGCCATAAGTGAAAGTGCGAGCAGCGAAATTAGAAAATCGGCGAGCAAGAGACGCCACGAGGGCATTCGAAGCGGTGTGTCCGATTGCCAAAAGTCCTCTTTCAGTCGTTCCAAAAGTCGAGCGCGCATCCGGATTGTCAGCACCGTGACCAAAGAGGCCAGCGGGACCACAAACAGGACTACGAAGAGTACGAGCTTCAAAGTTGTTCATCCTCATTTCGCTGCTTTCCCGGGTTCGTTGTATCCGTCCGCAGCGAGCGAGATGGTTGTCTGCACCTGGTTCATTCTATTCTCCCCAAACGGGTAAGTAGCCCAAGCGTGTCGAGT
>JAPPOI010000037.1:1439-2229 GCA_028818055.1 Boseongicola sp. | reverse complement strand
ATCACGGGCAATGCTCAACTGGCTGGTGCACTGGGCATGATGGGCGTGAGCCCGGCAGCCGCTGCGGGCCTGCTGGTCCAGCTGGCCGGCGATGGCCTTCCTGATGGTACCACACCGGTCGCCGTTGTTCAGCCGGTTGAAAACAATCCGGGTGTCGGCCAGACACCTGAGCTGATGCTGACCTATCGCAACTTTGGTAAGGTTTCCTTCTATGGCGCGGACGTTGCCTTCCAGTATCTGGCAAACGAGAACCTGAGTCTCTTCGGTAACCTGTCCATGGTCAGCGATGACTACTTCGACGAGGATGAACTGGACGAGTCCGGTACCGGTCTGGAACTGGCATTGAACGCTCCGACGCTGAAAGGAAGCGCTGGCTTCAAGTACAACTTCGCTTCGGGTCTGTCGATCAACGCTGCAGGTCGGTACACCGACGGCTTCCCGATCCTCTCCGGTCCGTATGTCGGCGACCTGGACAGCTACTTCCTGCTGGACGTTGGCGCTGGTTACGACCTGAGCAAGTTCCAGGAAGGCCTTCGCTTCGACGTAACCGTCTCGAACGCGACCGACAAGATGCACCGTCAGTTCATTGGCGCGCCTCAAATCGGTCGCCAGGCCATGGCCCGGATTACCTACTCCATGAACTAGGACCAGGCTTGCAGGGACCTCGTTCCTGTATTCTATTTCGCTCTGGATGGAGCGTGATTGAGAGGCGGCCCACCAAAAAGCCGCGCAAAATTGATATTTGGGGGAATGGGAAAGATTTTCACCCAAAACGCGCGCGCACCCAAAG
>JAPPOI010000037.1:0-1429 GCA_028818055.1 Boseongicola sp. | reverse complement strand
CGCGAACAGCAAGATGGCCCTTTGATGGGAGCGAAAAGCGGCCCTCGAACGGATGAGTTGCCCTGATCGATGCCTCTCCTGTGATTGAATGCGAACTACCGATCAATTGCCCAAACTTGTACGGGAATTCGTTGACCCGCAGGGCTTTGATGGGTACTTTCCTGATCGCTGAAGATCCGCCCGGATTGCACATTGAGAGGGGCTTTTTGAAGTTTCCCGACCGCCCGTCAAACGGCGCTCGATGCACAGCCCGGCACCTAACCCACCAGTGATCTGACCGTCCTTGAGGCGGGATCAACCATGCTATCGGACTTCCTGCCTTTCTTTATCCAACTGGGCATCGCCACTGCCCTCGCTTTTTCGTTGCTCAAAGCGGCTTCCCTGCTCGGTCCGAAAAGGGAGAACCGTATCAAGCTGACGTCCTACGAAAGTGGCATGGATCCGATCGGTTCGGCCCGCGAGCGGTACTCGGTCAAGTTCTATCTGGTCGCCATGATCTTCATCGTATTCGATGTCGAGGTGGTTTTCCTGTATCCATGGGCCGTCAGCTTTGACGAGTTCATTGCCGCAAGTGCTGCGGGAGGCGTCATGGCTGTCGTCATCCTGTTCGTCGTCATCCTGGCCATCGGCCTGCTGTATGACATCAAGAAAGGCGGCCTCGAATTCGATTGATCCCCCGCCCAGAATCTGATCTCACTCAACCCTGTTCTCATGGGACCTGACAACGCACTCCAGGAAGGATTCCTCACCACGCGGGTGGATGCCGTCATCAACTGGGCTCGCTCCAATTCGCTGATGCCCATGCCAATGGGCCTCGCATGCTGCGCCATCGAGATGATGGCCTTCGCGGCGCCCAAATATGATGTAGCGCGCTTCGGTAGTGAAGCCATGCGCTTTTCGCCCCGCCAGGCTGATCTGATGATCGTCGCCGGCTGGGCTTCTTACAAAATGGCCCACACCATTCGTCGAGTCTGGGACCAGATGGCAGATCCAAAATGGTGTATTGCCATGGGAGCCTGTGCTTCTTCAGGAGGCATGCATCGGTGCTATGGGGTTGTGCAGGGAATTGACAACTTCCTCCCTGTGGATGTCTACATCCCGGGATGCCCACCGCGTCCTGAAGCCGTGATCCACGCCCTGATGGATATCCAGGAGAAAGTTCGCAACGACTACTCGATTGCTCAGGACGGTGACTTCGGAAAAGAAGTGCCGACTATTGCTCCCGCGCGACCCAAGATCGTGACGCCAGAAGGCGACGATGCGATCTCCCCCACCGGACTTTACACCCAGTGAGTAGCATGGCTGATTCCAGCAACACTCCCAAGGCGCCCAGCACCCTGCCGTTCAGCTTTGTACCGCAGGAGCCGGAAACCGCCGTCGAGAACAATCCGCACGAGAAAGCCAGCTCACAGGTTGGCGACGTGATGGA
>JAPPOI010000255.1:3480-10562 GCA_028818055.1 Boseongicola sp. | reverse complement strand
TGTCTTCTCTACAATTCCGTTCCAGACCAATGGTCCATCAATGAACCCCATTTCGTAGTCCTGTGCGTCACCTGTTGGGTCCAAGCGACCGATAAGTCGACCCGCCACGTCGCTATCGGAAAAATCTACTGTCAGGTTCAGAACGCCCACATTCTGAATTTCGCTTGAAACAAGCGCACCTTCCGTCGTGAGCAATTGACCATATCCGGCGTAATTGCCGACGTAGTTCACCTCTTCTGATTTGGCCACAAGCACGTCAGGAGAGGTTTCATGCCCGAAGGCAAAAAAACCTTCAGTGTCGATCGGCTCAAGAACGCCTCCGTTTTCTCGGCTGTAAGAATAGAAACCGCCTGTCCCGGAATGCGTCAAAACGAGATTTCTATAGGCTCTGAAAAGCCGCCCGTCGCTGTCCGTTGCGTCTCCGTCAACAAATACCAGCGTTTCGCCGTCCAGCGAAAGCGTCAGATCACGACTAGCGAGGGCGCTAAATCCAATCGGCAAAGTTGTTCTTTCGTCGCCGATGACCAGTCTGGTTTCTCCGGTGTTGCGATCAGTAACAAACCGAGCGACTTTCACAGTGATTTCAGTGCCTTCCGCGTCGGCAAGCACTTCGGATCCATCAGAAAACGCTAGTCCGTTTGCAGAACCGACGGCCGTTAGAGCGCCAGCGTAGTAAGCCGGGTCAGCGCCACGACTTTCGTAAGGCGCAGACCCACACCCTGCCAACAGTATGCAAATGCCTGATTTTATGATGTTTTTTGCCCGCACCGCGCGCCTCAAGAATCCTGCTAAAAGCCTATGGTTAATGGTATGTGAAGCTTCTATTGGCAGGAAATACGGCGAGAATAAGGCTGATTGTCTTTCGGCTGGAAACCGCCGAGCTGTTTAGTCGCTTTTCGGTAACCTTACGATTTCGGCTGAGCTGTCTTTTGCGAGTTCCTCAAAGTCGAAGTTATCCAACCGTTTTGCCCGACGCCCAGCCTTTTCCGCACTTATCTTGATATCCGATATGTCTTTGGCCGCTTGACCAAAGTGTCTGTCCAAGTTTTCGACGCGTGTCGTTAGTCGGTCGACATCACCATAAAGCAAGGCCAATTCACGCCTGATCGCGCCTGCTTGCTCACGCATGCGCGCATCTTTCAGGATCGCACGCATGGTATTCAGCGTCGCCATGCACGTGGTGGGCGAGACAATCCAAACCCTTGCGGCAAAGCCTTCGCGCACAACATCCGGCAAACGGGCGTGGAGTTCGGCGTAAATCGCTTCGCTGGGCAAAAACATCAGAGCCCCGTCGGCGGTTTCGCCATCGATAATGTACTTTTCCGATATCGCCTTGATATGTGTACGCACGGCGGTTCTGAACAACGTTGTAGCGCGCTTGCGGCCATCTTCGTTCTGGGCCTCGATCAACGCCTCATATGCTTCAAGTGGGAATTTCGCGTCGATTACAATGGGTCCTGGCGGGTTTGGTAGATGGATCAGGCAATCAGCCCGCTTGCCATTCGAAAGCGTCGCTTGCCACGCATAACTGTCTGAAGGCAGCGCCTTTGAAACGATGTCTTTCAATTGAATTTCACCGAATGCACCGCGCGTTTGCTTGTTGGCCAGAATGTCCTGCAAGGACAGGACGTCACCGGACAGCTTTTGGATATTCTCCTGTGCTTTATCGATAGTCTCGAGCCGTTGCTGCAGCTCGCCAAGTGACCGTGCCGTTTTAGTCGCCGAGCCTTGCAAGTTTTCATTCATTTTCATGGTCACGTCGGCAAGTCGCTGCTCCATCAATTTGAGCATGTTGGCCTGGCTCGCCGCTTGCGCTTCACTGACGTGGGTCAATCCACCTGCCAGTTGGTGCTGCCCATCTGACAAGCTTTGCACCCGCTGACCAAGCGTCTGCATATCTTGCGCCAGCGGTGCCATCATCGATGCAGAGTGCCCTGCCCGGCGAACCGCAAGTACAAGCAGAACTAGTACAAGAACAACGAAAAACGCCGTGCCGATCGCCGCTAACACCAGCGGATCGTCAAACGCATACTCTGTTCCACCAATTGTGATCATTTCCTGCCAAACAGCTTTTCGATGTCATCGAGTTTCAATTCGACATACGTGGGCCGGCCATGATTGCACTGGCCGGAATGCGGAGTGGCTTCCATTTCGCGCAACAACGCATTCATTTCGTCTGCTTGCATCCTTCTGCCCGAACGGATCGATCCATGACAAGAGACACGGCTAAGGATCGCTTCGATCTTGGATTGCAAAAGATCGCTGTCGCCAAGATCGACCAATTCGTCCAAGACATCGCGCAAAAGTGCTTCAGCGTTGACCGGGCCCAGGATCGCTGGCGTTTCGCGTACCGCGACAGCGCCCTCGCCAAATGGCTCAATAGTCAGCCCGAACTTGGCAAGCGTGTCCGCATGATCGAGTAGTCGCGATGCGTCAGATCCAAGCTCAATGATTTCAGGAACCAACAGGGCTTGGGCGGCAACACCATTCGCGGCCATTTGCTTCTTTAGCTTTTCATAAACCAGTCTTTCGTGGGCCGCATGCTGATCCACGATTACGATGCCCGTTTCTGTTTGGGCGATGACGTAGTTTTCGTGGACTTGCGCTCTGGCCGCGCCAAGCGGCCGCGACTGTTCGTCCTGCTCGACGACCGAGATGTTTTCCACACGCGCACTTACGGCATCAAACGCTTGTGATTGCTCAGCAAAACCCGATTGACGCGGCAACGGATTGGCGGCCGGCCGATCCATTTGATAAACCCGCGGTTCCATTGGCCGTTGGCTAAACGCGCCCAGTGTTTCTTTGGACACCGTCGTCGAGGCGCGATGCCCTGCTTCAGCAAGCGCATGACGCAATCCGCTCACAATGAGTCCGCGGGCCACTCCAGGCTCACGAAACCGAACTTCCGATTTCGCGGGATGGACATTGACGTCTACCAGCTCTGGTTCGCAATCGACGAATAGAACAGCAGCCGGATGACGGTCGCGGCTGAGAAAATCCATGTAGGCTGCTCGCAATGCTCCGGTCAGAAGCTTGTCGCGGACAGGCCGTCCGTTGACGAATAGATACTGGTGAACGGCTGAACCCCGAGAATAGGTCGGCAACGCCGCGAAACCCGTCATATGCAAGCCTTCGCGTTCGGCATCGATTGCAATAGCGTTTTCGGTGAAGTCCTTGCCCAAGATCCGGCGCAAGCGGCCTTGCAGCGCCTCAACTGGTGTTCCGGTCTCTGCAGGGTACGAAAAAATCTCACGCCGACCTTCAGTCGCATCAGAAAGCGTGAACTGAACAAACGGCTCAGCCATGGCCAGACGCTTGACCACATCGGTCACTGCCTGCATCTCGGCCCGATCCGTGCGCATAAACTTAAGGCGAGCCGGCGTGGCAAAGAAAAGATCGCGCAATTCAACCGTTGTCCCGGGCTGATGCGCTGCAGGTCTGGTGGGGCCAAGCGTACCGCCCTCAACAGAAATTGACGCTGCTTCGGCTTGTTGCGCCCGCGACGTAATCGTCAGCCGACCGACGGCACCCAAAGACGGCAATGCCTCGCCCCGAAAGCCGAAGGTATGAATGTTCAGTAGATCGGTACCGTCGATCTTTGATGTCGCGTGCCGGCTCAAAGCGAGTTCGAGTTGATCGGCAGCTATCCCACATCCGTCATCTTCGACGCGGATCAGTCTCTTGCCGCCGTCTGCCACGGTGATTTCGATCCGTCTCGCGCCGGCATCCAGCGCATTTTCCACCAACTCTTTAACGGCAGAGGCCGGTCTTTCCACAACTTCGCCGGCCGCAATCTGGTTGATTGCAGTTTCGTCAAGTTGACGAATCTGTGGACTATTTTGGCTTATATTGGGGTCGGCGGCATGCATCCTACTAGGGATAGCATGAGGCAGCCAAGACGTCCATGTGGAATAAGGTGAGTTTTCAATCTTTCCGGCGACTGATACCAGCACCGGGCGAAGACCCGGAGCCGAAAATGGCCAATACCAAAGCAATCCTCCTTATGACGGCTGCAATGCTCGCATTCGCGATCAGCGATGCGTTCATCAATCGGGCCGCCCTGACGCTACCAACCGGTCAGATTATCACACTGACTTGTGCGCTCAGCTTGCTGGTATTCTTGGTTATTTTGGTTGCCAAAGGCACGCCAATGTTCTCGCGGGACCTGCTGAACCGAGCTGTCGTAATTCGAACGGCTGGTGAAGTTTTCGGATCATTGGGTTACGTCACCGCGCTGTCCTTGATCCCTTTGGCGACCGCGTCCGCGATGCTTCAAGCCCAGCCGCTCGCGGTGACCATGGCCGCCGCACTGTTCCTTGGCGAAAAAGTTGGACCACGCCGTTGGGCCGCAGTTGGCCTCGGGTTTTTTGGCGTGCTTTTGATTTTGCGTCCCGGCGCCGATGCTTTCGACGCAAACGCGCTTTGGGCCGTGGTCGGAATAATCGGTTTGACCGCGCGCGATCTGGGAACTCGGATGCTTCCGCCAAATATCACCACGCCGTTTGTATCGGCCTGGGCACTGTTGCTGTTGGGCATTCTTGGTGTTCTGATCACGCCTTGGAGCGGCGCGTGGCGTGCGATCGATACGATCACGTGGGTCTGGCTCATTGGCGCGTCGGCTGCGGTCGCTGTGGCGTTTTTTGCAATTACTGCAGCGCTTCGCCAAGGCGAGGTCTCGGCCATTGCTCCTTTCCGCTACACTCGAATGGTTTTTGCCTTGGCAATTGCCATGCTCTTTTTAAGCGAACGTCCCGATATATGGACGTGGGTCGGAACAGCGTTGATCATCGGATCCGGAATTTATGCGTTCTGGCGGGAAAAGCAGTTGGCAAAGTGATCTCGCAAGTCGTGAGTCACTAATTGTTAGCGGTATCATTTACCGCGTTTAAACTTCTGAACACCCCTGCTATAGAGCCCTCAAATTCAACCTCTTCGTTGCGAGGGACACTCCATGAGCATCATCATCGACATTCACGGCCGGGAAATTCTGGATAGCCGTGGGAACCCGACCGTTGAGGTCGATGTCCTGTTGGAAGCCGGCCCCCTTGGCCGCGCGGCAGTACCTTCTGGCGCCTCCACCGGAGCACACGAAGCCGTCGAAATGCGGGACGGTGCCACGGGGCGTTACATGGGCAAAGGCGTTCAAAACGCTGTTGCCGCGGTTAACGGCGAAATTGCTGAAGCCTTGGTTGGTTTCGATGCAACCGAGCAAGAAGCCATCGACGCAGCCATGATTGAACTTGACGGCACGTCCAACAAAGGCCGCCTTGGCGCCAACGCAATCTTGGGCGTTTCGCTTGCAACTGCCAAAGCCGCAGCCGACTTCACGGCGCAGCCTTTGTATCGCTATGTCGGTGGAACCGCGGCCCGCGTTTTGCCGGTGCCGATGATGAATATCATCAACGGCGGTGAACACGCCGACAATCCAATTGATATTCAGGAATTCATGATCATGCCGGTGAGTGCGGAAAACATCCGCGAAGCTGTCCGCATGGGTTCAGAGGTGTTTCACACGCTGAAGAAAGAGCTATCGGCCGCAGGTCTTTCAACCGGCATCGGCGACGAAGGCGGTTTCGCTCCGAACCTTTCCTCTACACGCGACGCCCTAGATTTCATCCTGAAAGCTGTCGAAAAGGCCGGCTACGCACCGGGCGACGACATCATGCTGGCTCTGGATTGCGCCGCAACTGAGTACTTTAAGGACGGCGCCTATGTCATGGCTGGCGAAGGCAAAACCCTGTCTTCGGATGAAAATGTCGAGTACTTGGCCGCACTGGTAGCTGATTACCCGATCCTGTCGATCGAAGACGGATGCTCTGAAGACGATTGGGACGGATGGAAGGCCCTTACCGCAGCATTGGGCGACAAGGTTCAGCTGGTCGGTGACGACCTGTTCGTGACGAACCCCGAGCGACTTTCGCGTGGGATCGCCGAAAAGGCAGCCAATTCACTTCTTGTGAAGGTAAACCAGATCGGCACCTTGTCCGAGACCCTGATGGCCGTCGACATGGCACATCGTGCGCGCTTCACTTCTGTGATGTCGCATCGATCAGGCGAGACAGAGGACGCAACCATTGCCGATCTCGCGGTGGCAACCAACTGCGGCCAAATCAAAACCGGCTCGTTGGCGCGTTCAGATCGGTTGGCGAAGTACAACCAGTTGATCCGCATCGAAGAGATGCTGGACGAAACCGCGATTTACGCTGGCAAATCGATCTTGCGGTAAAGCAACAGCGCGGTGCCGGATGGGAGTCCGACCACCGCGCCTATCCGGTACTTGCAAACGGGAATTCAGAGCCAGATGCGCGGCGAACGAGTGGCCTGCTGGAACCGCCGACGAAAGGCCTGGTCTTTGGCATAGCGGCGATCCTGCGTGGTCGGTATCTGGCGTTTGAAAAACTTGCTTACCATCGTCTGTCTCCTTTGATCTGCGCCGCGGTTGACCGGCGCCTCCTTGATCCTCAAACTGACGGAAACCCGTGACTGAGCACATCGGACAGATGTCCCGGACTGGCTGTCGCGGTTCAAAAACTCATGGGACACTTGTCCCGACCGGATCGGAATTTCATGCGTACCGTTCGCTTCGCAGAAACCCATGACGACCTGTCGCTTGCTTGGGCGAGGTCCGGCAAAGGACCGCCGTTGGTAAAGGCTGCAGCTTGGCTGACCCATCTGGAATACGACGCGCAAAGCCCGGTTTGGGCGCACTATGTGTCGTTCTTCGAAGACAACTTTGACTATGTCCGATACGACGAACGCGGCTGCGGCCTGTCTGATCGGGAAACCGGCCAATTGACCATCGAAAGCTGGGAAGACGACCTAAGCCGAGTGGTCAACGCGTCTGGCATCGACACCCCTTTCGCTCTGCTCGCAATGTCCCAAGGCACTGGCGCAGCAGTGCGCTTTGCCGCGGCCCACCCCGACAAGGTCACGCATTTGATCCTGATCGGCGGCTACGCAAGGGGTGCCTATCACCGCGGCGACGATAAAGCTGCGTCGATGTACAGAGCTATTGTCGAGAATTTTCGCGCAGCCTTGGACGACCGCAACCCGGCCTTTCGTGAAGTCTTTACCAACCGCTT
>JAPPOI010000255.1:0-3470 GCA_028818055.1 Boseongicola sp. | reverse complement strand
CTTCCTACCCGAAGGCGACCCCGAGAAAATAGCCTGGTTCAACGACCTATGCCGCCGTTCCGTCGATGCGGAAACCGGGGCGCGGTTGTTAGATGCAAGGGGCAATATGAACGTTGCCGACAAACTAGCTCAGGTCAAATGCCCAACGCTCGTGATACATGCCCGGGACGATGGCGTCGCCCCTCTCGCCGAAGGCCGCTATCTGGCTCAACACATCCCAGACGCCGAATTGCTGATCTTGGACAGCGCGAACCACATCTTGCAACCCGATGAGCCCGCCTGGCCCATCGCGACCCAGGCCATGCTGGAATTCATCGGTCACACCACCCCCGCAAGCGACTACAACCTGACCCAGCGCGAGCAGGATATCCTGGCGTTGATTGGCGCAGCCAAAAGCAACAAGGATATCGCCCGCGCCCTTGATGTCAGTGAAAAGACCGTACGCAACCACGCCACCAATATCTTTGCTAAGATGGGTGTTTCTTCCCGGCAGGAAGCCATGCTGAAACTTAAGGAAAGCTGATGTCCTCTTCCCCCACAGCCGACGACATCATCGCTCTTCTTGACCTAAGCCCGCATCCAGAAGGCGGCTGGTACCGACAAACATGGGTCGGACTTGAGTCGCCACGCGCCTCGGGCACGTGCATCTATTTCCTTCTGAAGGAAGGCGAGCAGAGCCACTGGCATCGCGTCGACGCAGCAGAAATCTGGCACTACTATGCCGGTGCGCCCATAAAATTGGTGATCTCGGAAGATAGCGCAGGCCCAGCAAAAGCGCATGAGCTTGGACCTGGCTTGGAAAAGGGACAGCGTCCGCAATTCATCGTTCCGGCCGGTGCTTGGCAGTCCGCAACGTCATTGGGCGATTGGACACTTGTTGGGTGCACTGTCAGCCCCGGTTTTGAGTTCGCTGGATTTGAATTGGCGGCCCCGGAGTTCGACATTCCACTTCAGGATTGAGATTTCGCAAGATCACCGGGTCGAGACACTCGACCACCTCCCACAGGCGCCGCCACACCGGTTGTTCCAGGCGCTGACGTCGGTAATCCGCGTAGGACACGCACAGCCAAATAAGCGAACGCCTGCGCCTCGAGCATATCGCCGTCGAACCCAACTTCCTCCACAGTATCGACGGGCAGCGATACTGCATCCTGAAGCATCGCCATCAGCGTTGGGTTTTTGCGACCGCCTCCCGTAACGAGAAGTCGTTCTGGCGGCTTCGGACAGTGATCCAGTCCATCTGTGATGGCCCGAACCGTCCCAGCCGTTAACGTCGCGGCGGCGTCTTCCAAAGATTTTTCCGCGATCGCCGCCGCCCAATCCGAAAATGCGTCTCGATCCAGCGATTTCGGCGGTATTTTTGAAAAGTAGCGATTTTCCGAAAAGAGTTTCTGCAAAAGATCAGTGTCGGTAGTGCCTGAACGTGCCAAAGTACCATTTTCGTCAAACCGCTCTCCTGTGCGTGCAAAAACAAGATCGTCGATCAATGCGTTTCCAGGCCCTGTATCAAACGCCAAACACGCACCGTCGAGATCTGGCGATTGCTTGGACGGATCGATCCACGTCAGATTAGCGACGCCCCCGATGTTCACGAATGCAATCGGAGCGTCCGATTTCAACTTTCGGGCCAGCGCGAAATGATAAAACGGTGCCAGAGGCGCACCTTGTCCGCCCATCTCAACATCGGTGCTGCGAAAATCCCAAACAACCGGCCGATCCAAAACCTCTGCCAAGAGCGCGCCATTGCCCGCCTGAGCCGTCAATGCATTTTCGGGATTGTGAAGGGTGGTTTGGCCGTGAAAACCAACCAGTTCTGCCTCAGGAAACCCCGACAATAGTTCGGCATGTGCGGTCTCGACGATTTCTGCTGCATGTTCGAATACAGGGCCGTGGGCCTGTCCAAGGGCAACCCGGATGGCGCGGCGTTCGTCATCATCATATGCCCGATAATCACTTCGCCCGAAGTCCAAAACGTCGTGCCCATCCGTCAGAATGACTGCCGCATCAACACCATCAAGCGACGTGCCTGACATGGCTCCAAGACACCAAATCGGGCCTTTGCTCGTCATCTCTTTCCCTTGCCGCTTCGCACCCGTATAGAGTGCCGCACGAACAGCATAGACGAAGGCCCATGACCTACCACCCGAAATCCGATTTTCTGGCGACGATCATCGAGCGCGGATTCCTTGCCGATTGCACGGATCTGCAATCTCTGGACGAGACGATCAAAGGCGGCGGAATGCCAGCCTATATCGGCTACGATGCGACTGCCAAATCGCTGCATGTCGGGCATTTGCTGAATATCATGCTGCTTCGCTGGTATCAGAAGACCGGTGGCAAACCGATCACCCTGATGGGTGGCGGTACCACAAAAGTCGGCGACCCGTCTTTTCGCGCTGACGAACGACCCCTTCTGACGCCACAGGCGATTGATGACAATATCGCAGCCATGCAGACGGTGTTTGACCGCTATTTGGATTACGGCGCCAGCGACAATGCCGCCATGATGCTGAATAATGCGGAATGGCTGGACGAGTTGAACTACCTCGATTTCCTTCGTGATATCGGTCGGCATTTCAGCGTGAACCGGATGCTGAGCTTTGAAAGCGTGAAGTCTCGGCTTGATCGTGAGCAATCGCTGTCGTTTCTCGAATTCAACTACATGATCCTGCAGGCTTACGACTTTCTTGAGCTGAACCGCCGGTATGGCTGCATTTTGCAAATGGGCGGGTCGGATCAGTGGGGCAATATCGTCAACGGTATCGACCTGACGCGGCGCGTCCTGGATCATGAGATCTTCGGCCTGACCACACCGCTTCTCACGACCTCCGATGGTCGCAAGATGGGTAAAAGCCAAGGCGGCGCGATCTGGTTGTCTGGCGACATGCTCTCGCCCTACGAATTCTGGCAATTCTGGCGAAACACGACAGATGCGGATGTCGGGCGCTTTTTGAAGCTCTACACCGAGCTACCGGTGGACGAATGCGATCGATTGGATGCGCTGGAAGGCTCGGAAATCAACGAAGCGAAAATTCTACTCGCAAACCTTGTCACAACCCTGCTCCACGGCGAAGACGCAGCAGAGGCCGCAGAAGCCACAGCGCGTGAAGTCTTTGAAAAAGGCGGAGTTGGAGACGACCTTCCAACACTTGAGCTCAACGCGGACGAAGTTGGGGACGGCATATCAGTGGTTCAACTGATCGTTCGTTCTGGCCTTGCCAAATCCGGTAAAGAGGCAAAGCGCCTGATTGCCGAAAACGGCGCGCGTTTGGATGATCAACCTTTGACCGATGCGGGACTGATGCTGGATGCATCATCACTTTCCAGCCCCATTAAGCTTTCCGCCGGCAAAAAACGGCACGCGCTGGTGACCCTCACAAGCTGATTTCTTTCTGGTGAAATACTCCGGGAGGGTCTGGGCGGGCAGCGCCCTCCCAGCGGGTCGTGGCGGCGGAGGGGGGGCGCGAGGA
>JAPPOI010000058.1 GCA_028818055.1 Boseongicola sp. | reverse complement strand
AGTTCCTCGTGCGACAGATTGGAGATCAGACGTACATCCGTAAAGCTCCGGTTCTGATTAACTGACGATTTATTTTTAGGAGATCAGCGTGGAGTCAGAGCTTGCGAAATCGACGGTGTATTTTGATGGCTCCTGTTCTCTGTGTCGGGCAGAGATCGGATACTATCGGCGCAAGGATCAAGACCACGCTCTTTGTTTTGTCGACATTTCTGAAACCAGCGCCGCTCCTCCGGAAGGAATTACCCAAGAGCCTGCAATGAAGCGCTTCCATGTTCGCGCAAGTAATGGGCGCGTTCTTTCCGGCGCGGCAGCATTCGTAGAGGTTTGGACTCGTTTGCCCAGATGGCGCTGGGCAGCGCGCGCCGCATCTCTGCCGGGAGCCCTCATTGCCCTGGAGTGGGGCTACAGGCTTTTTCTCCCGGTTCGACCGTTCATCTCCCGTTTCTTTGGGCGAGTTCTGCGACTTTATGCCGTCATTGGCGGAGTCAAGCGCCTGTGACGGGGCAATTCGAATCCGAAGGCATACCGGCTGCCGGGGTTGACCTTGGGTCGTTTCCCCAGGCCGGCGTGGCGGTCGTTTTCGGTGCGAGCGGCGGTATTGGAAGGGCATTGGTCGAAGCCATCAAGGCCGCGGAACAGTTTAAGCATGTAGTCTCGTTCAGCCGCAGCACTTCACCAACGATAGACCTTCTGGACGAAGACAGTGTCGCACGTGCTGCGGTGTTCGCCGCCGATCAGGGTGAGCTTCGTCTGGTGATCGATGCGACGGGATTTCTGCATGATGAGCGCCAAGAACCCGAAAAGAGCTGGCGGCAACTTGATGCGACTAATCTCGCGCGCGCCTTTGCGCTGAATGCGATCGGGCCCGCGCTCATCATGAAGCATGTACTGTCGCGGTTGCCGCGGTCGGACAAAGCCGTCTTTGCAACGCTTTCCGCCAGGGTCGGAAGCATCGAGGACAATCGTCTAGGTGGATGGTATTCCTACCGGGCTTCGAAAGCCGCTCTCAACCAACTGGTTCGGACAGCGGCTGTTGAATTGACACGTCGATCTCCAGACGCACTTTGCACGGCCTTGCATCCCGGGACGGTTGCCACGGCGCTATCCGCTCCGTTCACGACGACTGGGTTGGAGGTTCATTCTCCAGCTGTGGCGGCTCGACATCTGCTCGCCGTTATCGATCAACTCACGGCGGATGCCAACGGCGGGTTTTTCGACTGGCGCGGCCAGCGAGTGCCTTGGTGATCCCATGGCTGGGATGCGTCGCAAGACTGATCTGCCGACTAAGCTCTGCGTAGAGTGCGGTCGGCCCTTCGTCTGGCGCAAGAAATGGGCGCGCGACTGGGTGAACGTGAAATACTGCTCGGCGCGCTGCCGCGCTGCAACGCCCCGCCCTGTGTCCGAACGTAAACTCGCCTCGTCATGAATGTTCTGAGAATTATTCTCGGCGACCAGCTGTCTCTGGACCTGTCCGCGCTGGACGACCTCGATCCACGCAGTGACGTTGTCCTGATGATGGAGGTTATGGAAGAAAACACCTACGTCGGGCATCACAAACAGAAAATAGTACTGGTGCTGGCGGCGATGCGCCATTTCGCCGAGACGCTTCGCGAGCGCGGTCTCACTGTCGACTATGTAAGCCTAGAAGAGCCTGACAATACCGGCAGCTTCACAACCGAGATCCAACGCGCGGTGGCGCGGCATCGCCCGAGCCGCATTGTGGTGACCGAACCTTCGGAATGGCGCGTCCAGGCGATGGCCAAAAGCTGGGAAGCTCTCACCGGCGTGCCCGTCAAAATCCGTTCCGATCGTCGCTTTTTCGCGAGCCGTACGAGGTTCGCTGCCTGGGCCAATGGCCGACGCAGCTGGCGAATGGAGCATTTCTACCGCGAAATGCGTCGAGAACATCACATTCTGATGGACGGCGATCAGCCGGAGGGCGGGACATGGAATTTTGATTCGGAAAATCGCAAAAGCTTGCCAGCCGACGCGTCCCTTCCAGAACGACTTCGCTTTGCGCCGGACTCCACGACACGTGAGGTCATGGCGCTCGTCGCACAGCGCTTCGGCGAGCATTTTGGCACACTCGATACATTCAGTTGGCCGGTGACCCGTGCCCAGGCACTGGAGGCATTGCAGGATTTCATAGCCAATGCCCTGCCGTGGTTCGGCGATTACCAAGACGCTATGAAGGCGGGCGAGACCTTTCTCTACCATTCTCTACTTGCGCCATCCCTAAATC
>JAPPOI010000415.1 GCA_028818055.1 Boseongicola sp. | reverse complement strand
CCTTGATGCCGAACTTCGCGTCGAAATGCGTGTTGAAATCGCCCGCCTTCATAAAGAAATCGGCGCAACGATGATCTACGTCACCCATGACCAGGTCGAAGCGATGACGCTTGCCGACAAGATCGTTGTTCTGCGGTTGGGCCACATCGAACAGGTTGGTGCGCCGCTCGATCTTTATCGTGACCCCGACAACAGGTTCGTTGCCGGGTTCATCGGATCGCCGGCGATGAACTTCGTGGACGGTGTCGTGAAAAATGGTGCGGTTGAAACGCCCGCTTTTGGTCGCGCGTTGTCACCTGAAGTCACGCTGCCGTCTGACGGAACGGAAGTCAGTGTCGGCATTAGGCCTGAACATGCCGAGATTGATCCGAATGGCGACACGTTCACTGTCGAATTGACTGAGGCGCTGGGCGGCGTGAGCTACTGCTATCTGGTTGCGCCATCCGGAGAGAAGCTCATCGTTGAAGAGCGCGGCGATACACGGTCGTCTCCCGGCGATACAGTCGGCCTCACATTTGAAAACCGCCGTCTCTATCTCTTTAATCGGTCGACCGAAGCCCGAATCCGCTGATCCTGGAAGGGTCAAGTTGGCACTAGAATGCGCGAAAAGGGGGCGCTGTCTCCCTCTGGTGCTTTAGTGGTTTCTTTGCGAAAACGCGGGAAATGGGCACTGACGTCATTATTGAAGACCCAAGATGGTCCGAAATCGAGCTTGAAGAGCTCGCCGCACAAGCCGTATCGGCGACTTTGCGCGCCGAAGGTCTAAATGCAGATGACTGGGACGTTGCTGTTCTTGGATGCGATGACAATCGTATCACCGAGCTAAATGTCGATTTTCGCGAAAAATCCAGCGCAACCAATGTGTTATCTTGGCCATCTGAGGAAAGAAGCAACTCGGAAGCCGGGAAAAGACCCAATCCTCCAACCGGGGATCCAGAACTTGGCGATATCGCAATTGCATATGAAACGACCGTCAAAGAAGCAGTCGACGGCAAAATCCCGACATCCCATCACGTGACGCATTTGATCGTTCATGCGACATTGCATCTTCTGGGATACGATCACGAACGCGATATAGACGGTGACTTGATGGAAGCGAGGGAAATCGCAATACTTGAAACGCTGGGGTTACCAAACCCATATCAGGGTGACGTAGCAAGGCGCGCTCTTGACGACGGAAAGGATTAATGGGCGATACGATTGAAGGGTCCTCTAACGCAGCGCGTGGCGCGCAAGAGGACGATGAGGATGCGGCGCGGGGCTTTTTTGGTCGGCTCTTCGACGCGCTAGGCGGTCAGGAAGAACTTCCCGCCGATAATGTCATGACAGTGAACGGCGCCCCGACGGGCGGCTTGGCAAACCTCGCGCGGATGCGCGTGGAAGACGTCATGCTGCCAAAGGTCGAGGTCGTTTCGGTTCCGGTCGATATCAGCAAAGACGAGTTGGTCGAGGTGTTTCGCGAAAGCGGATTAACCCGATTGCCTGTATTTGATGGAACGCTCGATAGTCCCGTGGGCATGATCCACCTGAAAGACTTCGCGTTGAAGCACGGCTTCGACGGCAGCGGCAATGGTTTCGACCTGCGCAAGATGCTGCGACCGTTGCTTTACGCTCCGCCATCAATGCCGATCGGTGTGTTGTTGCAGAAAATGCAATCCGATCGCATGCACATGGCATTGGTCATAGATGAATACGGTGGCGTCGACGGTCTGGTTACGATCGAAGACCTGATTGAGCAGGTCATCGGCGAGATCGAAGACGAACATGATATAGCCGAAGGTCGCTTCTGGGCTTTGGAAGCGCCGGGCTGTTACCTTGCGCAAGCCAGAACACCTATTGATGATTTTGAAGCCGAAATCGGACAAGACCTGCTTGAACCAGAGGACGATGAAGAAATCGACACGCTCGGCGGGTTGGTCTTCATGCTTGCCGGTCGCGTTCCTGCGCGCGGTGAAGTTATCAAGCACCCTGGCGACTTGGATTTCGAGGTCGTCGATGCCGATCCCCGCAAGATCAAACGATTGCGCGTGCGCTTGAACTCAGTGGCCCCAAAGGCTGCGGAATAGCCAAGTGACTCCGCGCCGGAGACTGGCTCTTGCAGCCGTAGCAGGAGCCATCGCCGGCTTGGGGCATGCGCCGTTCGATCTTTGGTTCCTTGCCATTCCCGCTTTTACGGTCATCGCGTATCTCATGCATTTTGCAGAAACCGCGCGGCAGGGAGCTGTTCTCGGGTGGGCAGCCGGTGCAG
>JAPPOI010000228.1 GCA_028818055.1 Boseongicola sp. | reverse complement strand
AAGACGCGGAAATGACCCACGCCGTCATGAACCAGGCGCGCCAGTATCAGTGTCAGGAACGCCAGTTCTTCGAGTTCGTACAGCAGAATCCGCAGATGCGTCAGCAAATTCAGGCGCCGATCTTTGAAGATAAGGTCGTTGATCATGTGTTCGACCAGGTCAAAGTTTCGGAAAAAACGGTGTCGAAGGATGACCTTCAAAAGGCCGTTGAAGCGCTTGAAGACGAGTGATTCATTTTCAGTTAACTTAAAAAAGGCCGCGTTTCGCGGCCTTTTTTGTTTTTTGAGAGCAAAAGTGTAACAGAGTTACTCGCGCGAAATTGGGAAATAAAGTATATAAATCAGATCATTAGGTTTGTTTCTGTGTCGAAACAGATTGTTTCTAACGAAATTGCGAGATTCTGTGCGGCAAGCGTAGATATTTTGATCCAATTCGTATAAGTTTTCTTCATGGGGCATAAACAGTACTAATTAACGAGTGAGTTTCGACATGCAAAACGTCATCCAGATGAACCAGTCGGTCGAAGATTTCAATTTGGACCTTCAAGCTCTTCAGCAGCTTTTGGCGACGCTGTCTGATAAAGAGTTGGCCGCTTTGGAAGATGACTTGGATTTTGCAAACTTCACGGGCATCGCATCGGACAAGATCTTTGACGTTGTGAAATCCGTGGGAACCGCAGGTGAGTATTGCGTCGCGGCTTAAGGGGGCGGCGCAATACTCACCGTTTTCCTTTCCGGAAGATGAGTGAGAGTAGACTGAGTGGGGCTTAGCTGAGGGGGGCTCCGCCGAATTTTTCTACGGCGATTTGAGAGTTTTCGAGGCTTTCACGAACGGCGGTTGCAAGTGCAACCGCCGCTTTCGTATCCCCATGTACGCAAATGGTGTCGATACGTGTTTCTAAGCGCTCTCCCGAGTCAGTCAAAATGGCACCGGCTTTCACCATCTCTACCATGCGTTGACCTGCCAACTCTGGGTCATGAATCATCGCACCCGGCAATTTTCGATCAACCAGCGTCCCGTCAGCGTTGTACGCGCGATCTGCGAAAATCTCGCCTGCCCAGCGGCAACCAAGGCCGCGACAGACATCTTCCATGGCGGTGGCGGCAAGACCCATAATGATGATGTCGGGTGCAACCTCCAAAGCAGCCTCATAACACGCAAGTGCCATGTCGGCGTTCACGCATGCCATGTTAGATAGGGCGCCATGCAACTTCAGGTGTCTGACTTCTCCTCCTGCGGCGCGTGCCATCGCTTGAGCGGCCCCAACTTGATAGCGGATCTCGTTGGCAAGAGTTGTCAATGGCATATCGATTTTCCGGCGGCCAAATCCGTGTAGGTCGTTGAAACCTGGGTGCGCGCCAATGCCGACGTTGTTTGCCAGAGCGTCGGCCATTGTTTTCGCCATCGTATCAGCGTCTCCGGCGTGAAAACCACAAGCGATGTTCGATGAAGTCACCACATTCAATAGTGATGCGTCATCGCCCATGGGCCACGGCCCAAAACCTTCGCCCATGTCTGAATTCAGATCAACAGACAGCGTCATGACGGTCCCCCTTGCTGAAACCAACAAAGGCGGTTTGCGTCACGGCATCAAGTCAGTTTTCGCCCAAAGCTCGTTCAATAAGGCTCAGAACACTCGGGCCCATATCTTGCACGATCAGGGCGACGCCATCGGCATTTGGGTGGATACGATCGGGCTGAATAAATTTCTCAATTGCCTCGGCTTGCGGTTCCAAACTGGTGATCGCTCCTACAAAGTTTGGATAGTATTCCGTGCCAAACTGTTCCGATAACTCCGGATACATGCCATCGAAACTCGATTTGAACTCAGACCCGTAGTTTGAAGGCGCCTCCATCCCGACAAGCAAAATTGGCAAATCTCGGCCACTGGCGATTTCAAGAATACCCCTAAGGTTCTCGCGACTGGACGACGGCTCGATCCCGCGTAGCAAATCGTTGCCGCCCAAGGCGACAATCAAAGCACCAATATCCGGTGTGAGGGTCCATTCAGTTCTGGCAAGTCCGCCAGCGGTCGTGTCCCCCGATACACCAGCATTCACCAACTTAACTTCAGCCCCCTGCGCCTGAAGCCAACGTTCCAGTTGCGGGACGAAACCATCATCTGCTGGAAGCCCGAAACCTTGGGTCAGACTGTCGCCAAGGGCTGCAATCTTCAATTCATCGGCAAAACTAGGGCTCGCTGCTAGGATTATTGCCAATCCAACATTGCGGACACGCCGTATCACCCCA
>JAPPOI010000027.1 GCA_028818055.1 Boseongicola sp. | reverse complement strand
GGTGGGTGGAAGGGGAATTATCCTTGGCCATCCTGTCTCCGCCGTCTTGCTGAAAACAGGTATCGCGCAATTTAAGTAAACGCAGAGTTAAAGGATCAGATCCAATTTCTCGCTATTTTTGGGGAGGTGTTGGGCTCATCTTCACGAACACCAACGTCTCCGAATTGGCGGCCTTATCCTTGATCGATAACGAAACTGAAGTCTCGCCATAGTCAAACAGCCGTTGGACAAATGAATCTGGATGATTGACCGGAGAATCTTCCAAATAGCTTTCTCCAAGCGCCAAACATCCCAGAAGCTCGTCGGACAGACGTGTGAAGTGTTCGCCCGCCTTATCGCTGCGATAAGGGAAAGTAGCGAAACAATGTTGCTCAGTGGTACCATCAATCGACCGCGACGTGCCGCAGGTCAGTACGACATCATCTGGAACTCGATGAGATAGCGTTGACCGAAGGTCGACGTCGTCGGGGTTGCCCGACAGCCAAGCACAGTTGACGTCATCTTTAGCGAAAGTAGGCGCGCCAGCCGATATCGTCACTACTATTAGTGTCAGGCTGCTTTTCAGGCGGCTAGCGAAGGTCACGCTGCCGAACCGCCAACCGTCAGCCCCCCGATCAGAAGCGTCGGTTGCCCGACACCAACCGGGACCCATTGACCGGATTTACCACAAGTCCCGACCCCGGGGTCCAAGGCCATGTCATTTCCGACAGCCCGGATTTGTTTCAAGGCCGTCGCGCCATCTCCGATCAGTGTCGCGCCTTTGACCGGTGCTCCGACTTTGCCGTTTTCGACGCGATAGGCTTCGGTACATGAAAAGACGAACTTTCCGTTCGTGATGTCGACCTGACCACCACCAAAGCCCACGGCGTAAATGCCGTCTTTCACATCCGCAACGATGTCGCCGGGCTTGGCATCACCCGAAAGCATGTACGTGTTCGTCATGCGCGGCATCGGCGCATGCGCATAACTCTGACGGCGTCCGTTTCCAGTTGGTTTGACGCCCATCAGACGCGCATTCTGCCGGTCCTGCATGTAGCCCACAAGGATCCCATCCTCGATCAAGACGTTCTTTCCAGATGGAGTTCCTTCGTCGTCTACACTGATCGATCCGCGCCGGTCGGGGATGGTACCATCATCCAGAACTGTCACGCCTTTCGCTGCAATGCGCTGCCCCATAAGTCCAGAAAAAGCCGAGCTTTTCTTGCGGTTGAAGTCACCTTCCAAACCGTGGCCGATGGCTTCGTGCAACAGAATGCCCGGCCAACCGGGTCCCAATGCTACATCCATTACGCCCGCAGGGGCAGGGACGGCTTCAAGGTTAACAAGAGCAATGCGCAAGGCCTCGCGCGCAACGGGCTGCCAATGCTCGGGATCGATCAGACCTGACAGCATTTGCCGGCCGCCACCGCCCGTGCCGCCTTGCTCGCGTCGTCCGTTTTCTTCGACGATTACGCTGATGTTCAGGCGGGTCATCGGTCGCGTGTCGCTCACGATGTGCCCCTCTGGTCTCAGGATCGTCACTTCCTGCAACGATGCAGCCATTGCGGCCGAAACCTGAACCACGCGTTTGTCTAAATCACGCAGAAAGGCGTCTATCTCGGCAAGAGTTTCAACCTTGATCGAAAATTCAGCTTCGGCCATCGGATTTTCGTCGGTGTAAAGCTTGCGATTGGTGCCCACGGGGGCATCCGCCAATGTTCCGCCGCCTTCGCCAACTGCCAAGCGTGCGGTTTCAACAGCGCGCTTCAATGCGTGTTCGCTGATTTCCGTGGAATGAGCGTAGCCAGCAGTTTCACCACGAACGGCGCGCAGCCCGAATCCTTCCGATGCATTATAACTGGCGTTCTTCACGCGCCCGTCGTCCCACGACAGGTTTTCTGATCGAACGCGCTCGAGAAAAAGTTCTCCGTCATCAGCCCCGGCCACCGCTTCTCTAAGCGATGCAAGCGCGCTTTCTTCATCAATCATTGTGTCGAACGGGCGAAACGAGGTCAGATCAGTCATTTGCAACTCTACTTTTTAAGTGAACAAGCGGCTGAATGCCGCAAGGCTATGCCTTGTTCCTTAGACCCTAATATGGTTTTTAGCGCTCCAAGAACAACAGACGTCGGCGATGCGAGTCGCTGGCCAGGGAACGTTTCAAGCTAAGGACCAAGCTCGACATGCGTCTTTTGACTTTTTTCACCGGACTTTTCGCGGCGATTTTCGGGGCAGTTGCCGCCAGTGCGCAAAGCGCTGGCCAGGACCTCGCCATCATTGGTGCTCCTGTCGATCGGGCCACCGGATTTCAGCCCGCTGTAACTGAATTGATGCGCGACATCCTTTGGCTCGACGGGATGCTCTTGATCATCATCACAGCGATTTCGCTGTTTGTTTTGGCCCTGATCGGTCTGATCATTGTCCGCTACAACCGCAAAGCCAATCCTGATCCAGCGTCGTTCACGCACAACCAGCCGCTTGAATTTGCCTGGACCTTCATTCCAATCGTGATCCTCGTCTTTATCGGCGCATTCTCTTTGCCGGTTCTGTTCAAGCAACAGATCATTCCGGAAGGCGAAGTTGTCATCAAGGCGACCGGATACCAGTGGTACTGGGGCTATGAGTATGTCGATGAAGACATCGCTTACGAAGGCTTCATGATCGGGTCTGACGCGGGCAACATGCTGACACCTGCGGTTTCTGAAGAACTTGCAGCTGCAGGTTACTCTGACAATGAGTTCCTGCTGGCGACAGATACTTCGGTCGTGATCCCGACAGGTAAGACGGTCGTTGTGCAAGTCACTGGCGCAGATGTCATCCACGCCTGGACCATTCCGGCATTCGGCGTAAAGCAGGACGCTGTTCCCGGACGTCTGGCTGAACTGTGGTTTGAAGTCGACGAAGGCGCAGAGGGCATCTACTTCGGTCAGTGCTCGGAACTGTGCGGTCTGAGCCACGCGTATATGCCAATCACCGTTAAGGCCGTTTCGCAGGCCGACTACGCGGCTTGGCTTGATGCCGTAAAGGCTGCGGGCGAATACGTCGAACCTCCAGTAACCGTCGCATCTGCCGAGTAATCGATGGCTGACGCGTCCCTCAACGCATCGCGCGATTACGAACCAACTTTTGGTGACTACTTCGCGCTTTTGAAACCACGGGTGATGTCGCTCGTGGTTTTCACTGCGTTGGCGGGTTTGCTCGTTGCACCCGGTGGATTGCACTGGGTCGAAGGTTTGGCCGCGATTCTGTTCATCGCGATCGGAGCTGGTGCTTCGGGCGCATTGAATATGTGGTGGGACGCTGACATCGACGCGGTGATGCGCCGGACTGCAAAGCGCCCGATCCCTAGCGGTCGCGTAGAGCCGGGCGAAGCATTGGCGATCGGGCTTGGGTTGTCCGGCCTTTCTGTTGTGATGCTTGCGCTTGCTACCAATGTCGCTGCCGCGTCTCTGCTGGCGTTCACCATCTTCTTCTATGCCGTCATCTACACGATGTGGCTAAAGCGCTGGACACCGCAGAACATCGTCATCGGTGGCGCTGCCGGTGCGTTCCCTCCGATGATTGGATGGGTCGCTGTCACCGGTTCGGTGTCGCTGGAAGCGATCTTGATGTTCATGGTCATCTTCATGTGGACGCCACCGCATTTCTGGGCGCTCGCGCTGTTTATGAAGTCGGATTATAACGATGCCGACGTGCCCATGCTGACAGTCACCCACGGTCGCAAGGTCACTCGGACTCACATCCTCGTCTACACGGTGCTTCTAGCACCGGTCGCCTTGTGGCTGGCTCTGACACCGATCGCTGGTCCGGTCACCTTGACCGTTGCAGCCATCATGAACACGCTTTTCCTGAAAGGCGCCTGGGACATTTGGAACCGCGACGAGGTTCAGTCCGAAAGCGATGACTACAAGGTTGAAAAGAAGTTCTTCCGCATTTCGCTTTACTACCTCTTCCTTCAGTTTGGCGCGTTGATTGTAGACGCGACACTCCGCGCCGGAGGTCTGATCTGATGGAATTGAAAGCCACCCACGAACTGCACAAGCGCCGCATGTCCCGCAATGTGGGCGTCGCTCTGGCCTTGGTTGGGTTCATTGCTTTGGTCTTCGCCTTGACCGTTGTGAAAGTGAACCGCGGCGCGTCGATGCAAGGCTTCGACCACGTCGTCCGCCCCGAAATGGAGGCAACAGGACAGTGACCGATCGCGCATCCATGGACCCAAAGAAAAAGACCGTGCTGCAACTGGTCAGCGTTATTTTGGTTATGGGCTCCCTCGCATGGGCGTCTGTGCCGCTCTACGACTGGTTCTGCCGGGTTACCGGATGGGGCGGCGCGACAGATATCGCAGAAACAACCGGCGATGTTCTCGACAAGACGATCAAAGTGCGGTTCGACGCTTCGCTGGCGTCTGACATGCCGTGGGAGTTCACACCGGTCGAACGCGAGATGGAAATCCGGATCGGCGAACAGGGATTGGCGTTTTACGAAGCCTACAACCCCACCGATAAGCCGATTGCAGGCACAGCAAGCTTCAACGTCGCGCCGTTTTCGGCCGGGGCGTACTTCTCGAAAATCCAGTGTTTCTGCTTTGAACTGCAGGTGCTGGAGCCCGGTGAACGGGTCATGATGCCAGTCACCTTCTTCGTTGAACCCGAAATCGTCGATGACGCCGATGCCAAGCATGTACCTGTCATCACTTTAAGCTATACCTTCCACGTGACTGATCTGCCCGAGGACTACGCCCCCGAGCAAGCCACGCTGGAGATCGAAACTAACCAAACCGCCCGAGGGAACCTCTGACATGGCGCACGAAAAAAACCACGATTATCATATTCTAAATCCATCGATCTGGCCGTTTATTGGCGCGGTATCGGGCTTTACCATGCTTTTCGGAGCGGTGCTCTGGATGCACCAAGTCACACCGTTCATGTTCTTCATCGGTTTTGCCGGCGTACTTTACGTGATGTTCGCCTGGTGGTCTGACGTTATCGCTGAATCGAACATTGGTGATCACACACCCGTCGTTCGAATTGGTCTGCGCTACGGCTTCATCATGTTCATCATGTCCGAGATCATGTTCTTCTCGGCATGGTTCTGGAGCTTCTTCAAGCACGCCATCTATCCGATGGACCCCAACGGCCTCAGCCCCGCAATTGACGGCGTATGGCCACCAGCAGGTATTGAAACCTTTGATCCATGGCATTTGCCATTGATCAACACGCTGATCCTGCTGTGTTCGGGTGCTGCTGCGACTTGGGCTCACCACGCAATTGCGCATGAAAACAACCGCAAAGACATGGCGACCGGCCTCATCGTAGCCGTTCTTTTGGGCGTGCTGTTCACGATCTTCCAAGCCTACGAATACAGCCATGCAGCATTTGGCTTCAGCGGAAACATCTACGGTGCCAACTTCTTCATGGCGACCGGCTTCCACGGCTTCCACGTGATCATCGGCACGATCTTCCTGTTCGTCTGCTATCTGCGCCTGCGGGCTGGCCACTTCACTCCTGAAAAGCACATCGGGTTTGAAGCAGCGGCTTGGTACTGGCACTTCGTGGACGTCGTCTGGCTGTTCCTCTTTGCCGCTATCTACATCTGGGGTGGCTAAGAGCTCCAAATCCTTGCGGCGTGCGAGGCTGGCAGTCTCAACGGACCAAGGATAGAAAGATAAAAAAAGGCGCGGGGTTTCTCGCGCCTTTCGTTTTAAGGGCGGCTGAATGGTTCGGATTGCACTTCCTTTGATCTTTGGGTTGGCCGGCACACTGGTGCTGGTTTCGCTCGGTGGGTGGCAGCTTCAAAGGCTGGCATGGAAAGAAGGGATACTCGCCGACATAGAAAGTCGGATCGGGGCCGAGGCCATCACTTTGCCTGAGCAACCCGATCCCTTATCGGACCGATATCTTCCGGTTCGCGTCTCAGGTCGAACAACCGGCGAAGACCTGTTGGCCCTTGTATCTGTCAAACAAGTCGGACCGGGGTATCGCGTCCTTTCTGCGTTTGAGACTGTTGATGGCCGCAGAATTCTCGTGGACGAAGGTTTCATTCGCGAAACCGAGAAAAACACGGGGCGACCACCGGTCGAAATGACCGTTGTCGGCAACCTTCATTGGCCGGACGAAGTGGATGGCTTTACGCCAGATCCCGATCTCGCCAACGGATTGGTTTTCGCACGCGATGTTCCCCTGCTTGCAGAAGCTTTGGGAACCGAACCTGTGCTTGTCATCGCACGCACGGTGTCGGGAACAGACGCGCGCGCGACGCCTTTGCCGGTGACAAGCGAAGGCATTCCGAACAATCACCTTGGTTACGCCGTCCAGTGGTTCGGGCTTGCAGTTGTCTGGGCGGGGATGACGGCGTTTTTTCTTTGGCGTATGAGGCGGGGACACCGCGAGGACACCTAATGCGTTACGTTTCCACCCGGGGAGAAGCCCCGGTCCTGAGTTTTGAAGAAGCCATGCTGACCGGATTGGCGCGCGACGGTGGGCTGTATGTTCCCGAGAGCATTCCCCAGTTGAGCACTGATGACATCGCGGCGCTTGCCGGATGCTCATACGAAGAAACCGCCTTCCGGGTGATGAAACCGTTTATCGGTGACGCGTTTTCTGACGACGAATTCCGCGGCATCATTGCTCGGGCCTACGAAGGCTTCGGGCACACGGCGCGCGCGCCCTTGAAGCAGTTGGGACCAAACCACTTCCTGCTGGAGCTGTTTCACGGCCCAACGCTGGCGTTCAAAGACTTCGCTATGCAGCTGATTGGCCAGATGTTCCAAACCTCGCTGGCACGATCGGGAAACAAAGTCACGATCGTTGGAGCCACCAGCGGTGATACCGGGTCCGCTGCGATCGAGGCGTTTCAAGGCCTCGGCAACGTGGATGTCTTCATCATGTATCCGCACGGTCGAGTCAGCGAAGTGCAGCGCCGTCAAATGACGACACCCGACGCCTCCAATGTCCATGCGCTGGCCGTGGACGGTGACTTTGACGATTGCCAAGCGCGCCTGAAGGACATGTTCAATGACCACGCGTTTCGGGATGAGGTGAAGCTCGCTGGCGTCAATTCAATTAACTGGGCCCGTGTTCTGGCTCAGGTTGTCTACTATTTCTCGTCTGCCGTCGCGCTGGGCGCACCCCATCGGTCGGTGAACTTCACTGTTCCAACTGGCAACTTCGGTGACATCTTCGCAGGCTTCATCGCGCGCGAGATGGGATTGCCAATTGACCGTCTGGTCATTGCGACCAACCAAAATGACATCCTGCACCGCGCAATGGAAAATGGTGACTATTCCAAACGCGGCGTGACACCGTCTATCAGCCCGTCGATGGACATCGAGGTTTCGTCCAACTTCGAACGCGCGTTGTTCTGGGCGCACGACAAAGACGCGCGCGCCGTCGCGGAGCTCATGAATGAACTGACCCAAAATGGCGCGTTTCGGATCAGCGACAACGCGATGGCAAAACTGAAGGCGGTTTACGACAGCGGCATGGCTGACGAAGAAACAACGTCGAAAACCATCGCAACAACGTTGGCTGACACCGGTGAGTTGCTATGTCCACACAGCGCCGTCGGCGTCCACGTCGGCAATGACGTTTCGGCCAGCGCAAGCGGAACTCCGAACATCACGCTGGCCACAGCCCATCCGGCGAAGTTCCCGGCGGCGGTCGAGGCGGCGACAGACGTGCATCCACCTCTTCCCAAGCGGATGTCAGATCTCTATCAACGGTCAGAACGCATTACGCGGGTCGGCAACGACCTGTCGGAACTGCAATCTGTGATCAGGGAGACGCGTCAGTCGTGACTGTCGAGTTACACCGAATGGCCAACGGCGTACGCGTCGTGACCGAAAATATGCCTGGCCTCGCGTCTGCGTCCTTGGGCGTCTGGGTGACCGCTGGCGGACGGCATGAACGCCTAGAGCAAAATGGCGTCGCTCATTTCCTCGAACACATGGCATTCAAAGGGACAAAAACCCGATCCGCTTTGCAAATCGCCGAGGCGATTGAAGACGTCGGTGGGTATATCAATGCCTATACCAGCCGCGAAATCACCGCTTACTACGCGCGCATTCTGAAGGAAGACGTCGGGTTGGCGTTGGACGTCATCGGCGACATCGTCCTGAATTCGATATTTGATGCGCATGAGATCGAAGTTGAGCGTCACGTGATCTTGCAAGAGATCGGACAGGCGCATGACACTCCGGATGATGTCATCTTCGACTGGCTGCAAGAGACCGCCTTCCCCGACCAACCGTTAGGCCGAACCATCTTGGGGCCTGCCGAACGCGTCTCAACGTTTACGAACACTGATTTGTCCGGCTTCGTTGACGAAAGATATTCGCCCTCGAATATCATCGTGGCCGCCGCAGGCGCCGTTGATCATGACGAGATCGTCCGCAAGGCCGAGGCGCTGTTCGGGCATTTGTCTGATCATGGCGTTGTCGCGCCGGAACCCGCTGCGTTCCAAGGTGGAGAATGCCGCGTCGAGAAAGACCTCGAACAAGCGCACTTTGCACTCGCGTTTGAGTCCGCAGGATACCGCGATCCAAGAGTGTACACGGCTCAGATATTTGCCACGGCGTTCGGCGGTGGGATGTCATCCCGTCTGTTTCAGGAAGCGCGCGAGAAACGCGGGCTTTGTTACACCGTGTTTGCTCAAACCGGGGCCTATTCGGACGCCGGGCTTCTGACGATCTACGCAGGCACCGGCGGCGAAGACATCAATGAACTGGTGAACCTCACGGTCGATGAATTGAAGCGCGCCGCTGATGATTTCTCAGCGGCCGAAATCGCACGCGCCCGCGCACAGCTTAAGGCAGGGTTGCTGATGGGTCTGGAAAGCCCGTCCAGTCGTGCCGAACGGCTTGCTCGCCTCTTGGCAATCTGGGATCGAGTGCCCCCGCTGGAAGAAACCGTAGAACAGATCGATGCGGTCACCACAGGCGATGCCCGAGCCTATGCGGCACGCCTTGTCGAGCAATCCCGAGCCGCCCTTGCGCTCTACGGTCCGGTTTCTCAGGCGCCTGCCTTTGATCAACTGACAGCAAGGCTCGCGGCCTGATGCTTCGACTGCGCGGTCGGGTCCGGATTGACACCGAGCGCTTGGTTCTGCGCCCTCCGGTTCATGCTGATTTTCGCCATTGGACTGCGCTGCGCAAAGAAAGCGAAGAGTTCCTGAAGCAATGGGAGCCCGAGTGGTCACGCGATCATCTGACACGCAAAGCCTTTGTGAACCGGGTGTACTGGGCCAATCGTTCGATTGCCCAAGGAACGGCACTGCCGCTGTTTCTCACCGAGCGCACTTCTGGTTCATTGCTGGGTGCAATCACTCTCGACAACATCCGCCGAGGGCCTGCACAAGCCGGAACCATTGGCTACTGGATCGGCTCTAACTTCGCCCGTCAGGGCTACATGCGGGAAGCTTTGGACGCCACGGTGCATTATGCATTCGAGGTCTTGGATCTCAGCCGTCTGGAAAGCGCTTGTTTGCCGGAAAATGCAGCTTCGCGTGGTTTGCTTGAGAAGTGCGGCTACAAGTACGAAGGTGTTGCGCAGAGCTATCTGCAGATCAATGGCCGCTGGCGGAACCACGTGCTTTACGCGAATTTACGTGGAGATCGGCGCGGTAGAGTGGCTTCCTGACCGATGCCCCTTTGCCGCACTTTTTGCCGCGGCTAAACTTTTTGCTTTGGCCAAAGCGCTTGGTTGTGGATAACGCTCATAATGTAGTGCCAGCAGGAGAGGCGATATGGCAGGCAAATTTGAAATTTACAAAGACAAAGCCGGCGAATTCCGGTTCCGTCTGAAAGCATCGAACGGTCAGATCATTCTGGCCAGCGAAGGCTACAAGGCAAAGACCAGCTGTAAGAAGGGCATCGCGTCCGTTCAGAAGAACAGCCAAGACGACAATCGTTTTGAGCGTCGCGAAACCAAAACAGGCAAAGCACGCTTCAACCTGAAAGCTGCGAATGGCCAGGTCATCGGCACTTCGGAAAGTTATGAAAGCACTAAAGCGCGTGAAAACGGCATCGCTTCGGTTGCCAAGAACGCACCGGGCGCAAAGATCGACGACCAGACAGCTTGATTGCTTAAGTATTTCGCCGCTGCTTCCGCGGCGGCGACATTCTGGGGGGTCAGCTCCCCAGAACTACACCAAATCTCTCAATAAAATCTGATCAGGGCCGCGACGGGTTTCGCGCGTAAAAGTCTGTCAGGGCTTTGCCTCGCTCGTCTCGAAATACCGAGCTGAGTGCATTGATCGTCATCCTGTCAGCTCGAAACATGCGGAAGTCTTCCCTCAGCTCGCACCATGCGACGAGTGTCCAGACCTTCCCCCAGAACCATAGACCAAGTGGCCGTATCGTCCGCGAAGACGACGTCCCATCTTCGGTTTCGTAATCGATTATCAGACGCGTGTGGGTCTCGATTGCCTGTTCAATCTGGTCCAGTCGGGTGCGTGTGTCGTCGTCCAGTTCGGGCATCTGGAAGGCATGCACCTGAACGGTCGATGCCCGGTGCCGCGCCGAATCCGGAAGCACGGCCCGAATTTTTACCAAGGCCTCTTCGGCGGCTTCCGCCATTTCGTGACCGCCCCACGCCCGGATCAATCGGGCGCCAGCGACAAGAGCGACTATTTCGCGTTCCGTGAACATCAGCGGAGGAATGTCATAGCCGTCGCGCATCAGGTAACC